>CANFGA010000256.1 GCA_947446335.1 Oxalobacteraceae bacterium
CTGATGAGCGAATGGAATGTCATGCCGCCCTGGCGGTTTTCGCTGGCATAGCCGCCGCGCGCGCGGTCTGCGCTGGAATGGATCCTGGCGATCGCGCTGCCAAAACGCTCGAGTATCGTGCGGCAGCGCTGTTCCCAATCCTCGCTCTGAAACAGGATCATGAAATCGTCGCCGCCGATGTGGCCGATGAAGTCGCGCTGCGGATCGCACTGTTCGCTCAAGATCTTGCCAGTCATCTCGATCACGTCATCGCCCTGGCAATAGCCGTAGATATCGTTGAACGGCTTGAAATTATCAAGGTCGCAATAGCAAGCCCAGAAGCGGGTGCCGTCAGCCAGCAAGCGCTCCATGCATTCGTTGATCGGCACATTGCCCGGCAATTGCGTCAACGGATTGGCGTGGCGCGCGGCCGTGATTTGCATGCAGGTTATTTCCCGCATCAAGTCATGCCCGGTGCCCATCCCCGCATATTTTTCGTGTTGCGTGATGATGAAACCGTTGAGCAAGTGGTGAGCATCAGCTTGCGCCACCCTGAAGCCCAAGTCTTGCAAGCTGGTGTTCTGGTCGACGATGATCGGATTGCGATCCATCAGCAAGGTAATCGATTTCTTGCCATATAACTCGCGCTGGTAAGGACGCGCAAAATGGTCGAACAGATCGTGGCGACTGAGCAAGCCCAGCGGCATGTCCTCGTCCACGACCGGAATGATCAACAGCGCCGGTTGTGCCAGGAACAATTCATAGGCTTCGTTGTTGCTCATCGCCGGCGCAATCGATGCCACCTTGTGCAGCAGCTTGGCAATGCCATGTTTTTTCGCACCGAGTTCGTCATGCCGAGCCAGCGCCAGCGTTTGCAGCAGCGCACCTGGCAGGGACGTCGCAGGATCGATATCGGGGCGCCCCAGATGGTAGCCCTGGCCGAAAGCGACGCCGATGTCGCGCAGCGCCAGCAACTCGGACTCGGTCTCTATGCCTTCTGCGATCACCAAAGTGGCCGATTTTCTGGCGATTTCCTGGATCGAGCGCACGAATTGCAGCTTGACCGGATCGTGCGCCACGCCCTGGATGAAATGCATGTCGATCTTGACATAATCGGGGCGCAGTTCTGACCACAGGCGCAGGCTGGAAAAGCCCGCGCCCAGATCGTCGATGGCGATCTGGAAACCCATTGCGCGATAGTGCAATAGCGCCGCGCGCATCAGCGCATAATCGTGGCTGGGCTGGTTCTCGGTGAGTTCGATGATGATCCGCTGCGGCTCCATGCCGACCTGGATAATCAAATCGAGCATGGCGCCGTCAGCGTGTTGCAGCAGCGATTCGGGGCTGACATTGAGAAACAGTTTGCCCGGCAACTTCAGTTCGACAAAGCGTTGCAGCACCACCCGGCGCGACAATTGTTCGAGCGCCATTCCTGCACCTGACTTGCGCGCGGCCTCGAACAAGGTCGCAGGCATGTGCAATGGGCTCGTTTGCGGTGCGCGGATCAATCCTTCATAGCCGAGGATGTTGCCGTCTGCCATGCCGATGATAGGCTGCAGCAATGCGCTCAACTGGCGATGCTCAATGAGTTCATGCACATGCGCGAACAGTTTGTGATCGGTGTCATCGGCGTTGGCCCGCTCTGTTGCGTGCTGGGCCTTGGCACGCACTGCGCGCTGGGGAGTAGTCATTGGCGTTGCTGGTTTTTCTTGCTGGATTGATGATTTGAAAATATTTTACACAGTATTCATGACAGAGTGTTCAATAAATGCCATCATAATCCATGACATCTACCCAGTCCAGCTTGCTTAGCCTGTGCGTTGCCTTGGGCTGCGGCTTGCTCATTGGCATCGAGCGTGAGCGGCGCAAGGGCAGCGGGCCAACCAGATCCTATGCCGGCGTGCGCAGTTTTGCGCTGGCCTCGATGCTGGGTGCGCTGGCGCAATTGCTGGGCGGCTTGCTCGTTATTATCGGCGGTGTGCTGATACTCGCCTTGAGTGCCATTTCACACTACCGCGATCGATCAAACGATCCGGGGATCACCACCGAACTGGCGCTGTTTCTGAGTTTTTTGCTGGGCGTGCATGCGATAGCCGATCCGCAATTGTCGGCCGCCGCCGCCGTGATCATCGCTTTCATGCTCAATCTGCGCATTCCCTTGCATCATTTTGCCCGCGTATCGCTGCGCACCAGCGAGTTGCGCGATGCCCTGATTCTGGCCGGCGCCGCGCTGGTAGTCTACCCGTCGCTGCCCGATGCCGCCAGCGACTGGCTGCTGGGTTCAAACCCGCGCCGCCTGTGGGGCTTGGTGATCTTGATCATGGGCTTGCAGGCGGGGGCTTATATTGCCTTGCGCAGCGGTGGCTCCAGACTGGGGCTGGCCCTGTCCGGCTTCGCCTCGGGCTTTGTGTCGAGCACCGCCACCACTGCGGCGATGGGCACGCGCTGCCGCAGCGATCCCGCGCTGCTGCGTGCCTGTGTCTCAGGCACGCTGTTGTCCAATATCGCCACGTTCATTTTGTTGCTGATCGTCACGATGACGATTGCTCCTGCCGTGTTGCCGGATGTCGCCGCCACATTGGGCTGCGGTTTTCTGGCCGCTGGCCTTGTTTCCGGCATCAGCTTGCTGGGCCAAGGCCGCGCGACTGCAGCGCAAGCACCGGTATCGGGCCGCGCATTTTCCATCAAGCAAGCGCTGGCCTTTGCGCTGATACTGACTGCGGCCACTGGCGCCGTCGCTTATGCCAACGCCTATCTGGGCCAGGCTGCCGCCCGGATGGGGGCTGCGATTGCCGGACTGCTTGACGTGCACGCGGCCAGCGGTTCCGTGCTGTCGTTGGCCGGCAGCGGCGTGATAGCGCCGAGGGAGGCATTGTTTGCGGTGCTGCTGGCCATATCGACCAATACGCTGAGCAAACTGGTGGCTGCCGCGCTGAGCGGCGGAGCGGTATTTGCGACCAGAGTCGGGCTGGGACTGGCCGTCATCCTGTTGGCCGCATGGGCGCCGTACTGGTTTCTGTAGCCATCGACAAACTCGCAGCAGGGGGCTGATTCATCTCGGCCATGGATTTTCGCCATCGTCTTCTGCTATGGTCTTTTGCTATTTTTTTGCAGCGGACATTCTTGCTCAAATGTCCATGTTAGTATGTCTTTCGCTTTACCTTTACGTAAACGTAAGGTAAGGTGGAGCTAATGCAAAATCAAGGCCAAAGAGCCGACTATGGCGACCCTTGCCATGGCTAAAAAATCACAGTCGATCCATCATTCGAGCCATACAAGGAGACAACAATGCAGTCGAGCTATGTCCACGGGGCCCACGATGTGCCTTTGATAGGCGTCACGATCGGTTCTTATCTGGAAACCATCGCCAGGCGCTTTCCTGACAACGATGCGCTGGTCGTCGCGCATCAACAGGTGCGCCTCACTTATGCCCAGTTTCATCAACGCGTCAGCAGCGTGGCCGCCGGCTTGCTTGCGCTGGGCTTGCAGCCGGGTGACCGGGTCGGTATCTGGTCGCAAAATTGTGCCGAATGGGTATTGGTGCAGTTCGCCACGGCGAAAGCGGGCTTGATCATGGTCAACATCAATCCCGCTTATCGGCGCGCCGAACTCGAGTACGTGCTGGAAAAAGTCGGGTGCAGCGCGTTGATCCTGGCACCGCAATTCAAGTCCAGCGACTATCTGGCGATCTTGCAGGACGTGGTGCCCGAAATCGCCCGCTCGACGCAAGGCGCGCTGCGCTCGGCGCGCTTTCCACAACTCAAGCACATCATCCGGCTCGGCGCCGAAAAAACGCCCGGCATGCACAACTTCGACAACATCGATCGCGGCTTGACGAAGGCGGACGCCTTGCATCTGGCCACCGTCGAAGCCACGCTGCAATTTGATGATCCGATCAACATCCAGTTCACCTCCGGCACCACCGGCGCACCCAAGGGCGCGACGCTGACCCATCACAACATTTTGAACAATGGCTTTTTCATCGGCGAAGCTTTGCGCTTGACTGAAAATGACCGGCTCTGCATCCCGGTGCCGCTGTATCACTGCTTCGGCATGGTGCTTGGCAATCTGGCCTGCATCACGCATGGCGCAACGATGGTCTATCCGGGCGAAGGATTCGACGCCAAGGCGGTGCTGGAAACGGTGCAGGCGGAGCGCTGCACCGGCTTGCACGGGGTGCCGACGATGTTCATCGCCATTCTCGACCATCCCGATTTCAAGCAGTACGACTTGTCCCGCTTGCGCACCGGCATCATGGCCGGTTCCCCTTGCCCGGTCGAAGTGATGAATCGCGTCATCGAGCTGATGCACATGAAGGAAATCACGATCGCCTACGGGATGACGGAAACTTCGCCGGTCAGCTTTCAAAGCGCGGTCGATGATCCGATCAACCTGCGCGTGTCGACGATAGGGCGCATCCACCCGCATCTGGAAGTGAAATTGATCGATGCCTACGGCCATGTGGTGCCGCGCGGTGAAAAAGGCGAACTGTTGACGCGCGGCTATTCGGTGATGCTCGGTTACTGGGGCGATGCGGTGATGACGAGCGAGGCGATCGATGCGGCGCGCTGGATGCATACCGGCGACCTGGCGGTGATCGATGCCGATGGTTTTTGCAGCATCGTCGGACGGCTCAAGGACATGGTGATACGCGGCGGGGAAAACATTTACCCGCGCGAAATCGAAGAATACCTGTATCGCCATCCGAGCGTGCTCGATGTCCAGTGCGTGGGCGTGCCGGACCAGAAGTATGGCGAGCAATTGTGCGCCTGCATTATCTTGCGCCCCGGCATGCAAGTCGATGCGCAAGAAATCCGCAGCTTTTGCAGCGGCCAGATTGCCCACTACAAGATTCCTCATTACATCGTTTTCGTCGACAGCTTTCCGATGACGGTCACCGGGAAGATCCAGAAACACTTGCTGCAGAAAAAGGTCGCGAGCGACTTGAACCTGAGCGCAGAATAGTCTCACGGCATTACCCAAACCCATACAATACGGAGAACACCATGTCCACACCCTTCATCGATCTGCCAGGCTTGTCCTTCAACCACGGCGAAGACATCGATGCCTTGCGCAATGCGATTGCCCAATTCGCGCAGGCTGAAATCGCGCCGCGCGCCCAGGAAATCGATCGCAACGACCAGTTTCCAATGGACCTGTGGAAAAAAATGGGCGACCTGGGCGTGCTCGGGATCACCGTGGCCGAGGAAGATGGCGGCGCCGGGATGGGTTACCTGGCGCACATCGTGGCGATGGAAGAAATCTCGCGCGCCTCGGCCTCGGTCGGCTTGTCATACGGCGCCCATTCGAACCTGTGCGTCAACCAGATCAAGCGCAACGGCACGCCAGAACAAAAGAAACGTTATCTGCCGGGCCTGATC
>CANFGA010000257.1 GCA_947446335.1 Oxalobacteraceae bacterium
ATCGAAAGTCTGCGAGATCACCAGCTCGCCATTCAGATAGCCTTCAACGGTTTCGGAAGTAAATTCCCCCAATGGCCGGATATTCACCGATGCCAGCGAGAATATGCCATTACCGACCTGTGTCATGACCACGCTGTTGACGAGACCACTGGCCGATTCCGAAATCAGTACATTATTCCCATCGATATCAAAGTTGCTTGAGACACTAGCAATATTGCGAGGAGAGATAGTCGCGAAACTGTAACCGCCTGCGGTGATGATGTTGCCAGTCTCAGCAATAGTCTCGGTGTAAGTGTCCGCACTGAAGGTCACGTTGGTGACAACTTGGATAATCGTATCGGCTACCGCATCAACTTGCGCCACCGGCGCATCATTGGTGCCAGTGATCGTCACGGAGACGGTTACCTCGTTGCTGACTGCGCCTTGCCCGTCGACGGCGATATAGGTGAAGGTATCGGTGATCTTTTCACCAACCGCCAACGCTTGCAGATTGGCTGCCTGCGTCGGGTCGTAGCGCAGCGTGCCATCGTCATTTTGTGTGATGACTGCACCCTGCGCGCTGCTGCCTGAAAAGCTACCCACTGACAGGACTGCGCCATTGTCAATGTCGGTATCATTGGCCAGCACGGCGATGTCGATGGCCTGGTCTTCGGTATGCACCACCACCACTGCGGGGCTGGCAACCACGTTGTCGATCACTTGAACAGTAGCGCCGTTCGCCGTGAAGATCACCGTGTCCACAACATCAAAGCCGCTCAACAGCAAAACATCAGTAAAACTCCCGGCCTCGAAAGTCTGCGTGATCACCAGCTCGCCATTCAGATAACCTCGGACGGTTTCGAAAGCAGCCTCGCCCATGGGCTGGATATTCACCGATGTCAGCGAGAATGTGGCGCCATCGACCTGGGTCATGGTCACGCTGTTGGCGAAATCAGGGTCCGATTGCGAAACCAGTACATTGTTGCCATCGTCGTTAATGTCTACCACTCCAACAGCGCTAACAAGGGAGCTCAAACTGGAACTGAAGCTGTAGCCGCCTGCAGTGATGATGTTGCCAGTCTCAGACATGATCTGCGTGTAAGTGTCCGCCTCGAAGGTCAAGGTTGTTGCATCCCCAAGAACCACGACATCGACCACGGCATCATTTTGCGCCACCGGCGCATCGTTGGTGCCGGTGATCGTCACGAAAACGGTGCGCTCCACGCTGCCGCCCTGGCCATCTGCAACGGTGAAGCTGAAGCTCTCGACCTTGGTTTCGCCAGCGGCGAGGTATTCGACCAAGGATGCATCGACCGTGTAATCCCAGGTGACAACGCCGCCCAGACCGGTGCCGGTCGTGTCGCTGCTGATGCTTGCCGTCAACGCGCCCAGCGGTTCGCCGACCGGGGTCACGGCGCTGATGCTGTGCACATCCTTCAGATCGGCATCGGTGAAGGCGATCGTGCCTGTGTCGGCAAGGAAAACAGGAGCAGCACCAAGCGCAGTAAAACTTACCCCGACTTCCTCGCCAATGACAACTTGCACAGGCGCCAGTTCGGTGACGGCGCCGGTGACATCGCCGATGGCGAGCACCGGCACATCGTTGGTGCCAGTGATGGTGATCGTGACGGTGCCGCTGGCTGTGCCATCGATGCTGGTGACCGTGAACACGTCGGTGACGACCTGGCCCGCGCTCAAGCCATTGAGGGCCGAATTGGCGACAAAAGTCCAGGCGCCACTGGCATCGATGGCGAACGTGCCGTGTGGTCCGGCCGTGCCGGGTTGCACCACGACGCCGGCCTGGCCCGCATCGACATCGCCGATGACCAAGGTACCGCCGGTCGATACTGCAGCCCTGGTATTGCCTTCAGTGAGCGCGATGGCGCTGGAACTGACGGTGGCGGCGTCGTTGCTGCCGTTGATGGTAACTGTGAGCAACTGGGTCGCGGTGCCGTCGGTCGATGTGACCAGCAGCGTGTCAAGCACTTGCTGACCTGCGATCAAAGAATCGGTCTTGCCTGCATCGGGCGTGTAAGTCCACGCGCCGCTGGCGGCATTGAATGTGAAATTGCCGTAAGTGCCGACCAGGCTGGCAGGCGCCTTGAACGAAGACAGGTTGGCGGCGACGCCGCCCACGGCCAGCGTACCCGATGCACTCGTGCCCGGCGTCGCATTGGCCACGCCGCCTGCTTCGGTGACGGTGCCGGCAACCGTGCCTGAAATCGTCGATGTCGGGGTATTTGTACCGCCACCACCACTGGCGGCTACGGCAAGACCGGCCAGACCGGCGCCGCCCAGCGCCAGGCCGACCGGCAGCGAAATGGCGGCAGCGCTGGCTACCGTGGTCGCGGTGACGACGGTGGCGGTCGATGCTGCAGTGGCGGCAGCGGCGGCGGTGCTAGCCTCGGTAGCAGCAGCGGCAGCGGCGGCATCGAGTTGACTGAACTGCATGCCATCGAGCGAGTCGGCCTGGGCCGCAGCCATGTCGGTGTCCTGCAGGGAGACCAATTCATCTTGCTCGACATCAGACAATGTGGTTTTTTTAATAAAATTTTTGGATTTTGCGGCACTCGCCAGAATCTGGTTTTCCAATGCAGCTGCTTGCTCGCCAGGCAAGGAACTGGTCGGGTTCAACTTGCCCTTGATGCCATTCGCAGCAACGTTTTTCACATTTTTTTCCATGATTCGATCCGGGAGGTAGAATTTAAATAAGGGGTTCAATTTGCTGGCAAACGTTCACCAGGCTGACTGCGCATCCGCCAAGATTTGATGCTATTGCTTTATCGATCGACATTATTTTGAAGATGACAATGCAATTCAGTTACGATTATCAATTGAATTTAGGCAATATAAAATCAGGAACAGATGATTTTTCCATAGGTCAATGTATTTACCAAAGGTAAGAATTTACTTACAAAAATTGTTTTTTGGTATTTCAGGAAGGGTGCTGGAGGCTGAGCTACCAGGGGATAGGCTCGAGCAAACGGTTTCATGTTTGATCGAACCTGTCCTCGTCGGCCAGTACCGTCAGCCGGGCGGCTTTGGTCGGAAAACTCGCTGTCGTGGGGCGAAGGTGATCGATTCGATCCGGAAGCGATGTCCCGGCCGAAGGTAGCAGGCTCGATCGGGGGCTATTTTTGCGCGAGTTTGCCGCTGCTCTCGCACCCTGATCGAGCCTAGTACTTGGTGCTGCCGCTGGCCCCGATCGAGCCGATCACCTGGTGCTGGCTATGCCGCAGCCGGCAGGCGCCACCAGCAAAAAATCAGCGCCAGTTGCCGCGCAGCGCCTGGACCTGGTCGTGCAGTGCTTGCGGGGTGACGTCTTGCGCGGCGACCGGATGGCCGATGGCCAGCGCCAGTTGCGAGCGCCAGCCGCGGCGGAAAGTGCGTTCGAAGCGGCGATCGTCATTGCGACTCAAAAAATGAGCCCACAAGCCGCACAGCGCCATCGGGATCACTGGCACGCGGGTCTGCGCGGCGATCTTGGCGATGCCACCCTTGAAGGCGTCGACTTCGCCGGTTTTTGTCAGTTTTCCCTCAGGGAAAATGCAGACCAGATCGCCATCGGCTAGGGCCTGGGCGATGACGGCGTAAGCCTGTTCGGCCTGGCCTGGAGCCTCGCTTGCGGGGGCGATCGGGATTGCATTGGCGGTCTTGAACAGCCAGCCCAGCAAGCTCAGGTTGAAGATGCCTTGATCGACGACGAAGCGGATGGGGCGCGGGCTCACTGCCATGATGACCAGCGCATCGACATAGGAAACATGGTTGCAGACCAGCAGCGCGCCGCCGTGGGACGGGATACGCTCGAGATTGACGCCCTTGACCCGGTGCAGCGTATGGATCAAGAGCCAGGCCAGAAAGCGCAGCAGAAATTCAGGCACCAGCGTGAAGATGTAGATCGCCACCAGCGCGTTCAGCAGCGCGGTGACCAGGAACAATTGGGCGATCGTTGCGCCCTGCCCCAGCAAGACGATGGCCAGGCCGGCGGCGGCCACCATGAACAGCGCATTCAAGATGTTCATCCCGGCGATGGTGCGCGACAAGTGTTTGGGATCGCAGCGGCTCTGGATCAGCGCGAACAGCGGCACGATGAAAAAACCGCCGAACACGCCGATCAGAACGATGTCGAACAAGATGCGCAGCGCGCCGGCCTGGGCCACAAAGCTGCCGGCGCCTATGCCGATTGCGGCAGGCGCGGCATAGCCGAGGCTGGCGAAATACAGGTCAATGCCGAACAGCGTCAAGCCGAAGGCGCCGAACGGCACCAGGCCGATCTCGATCTTGCCGCCCGACAGCCGTTCGCACAGCAAGGAACCGGCACCGATGCCGAGCGAAAAAACGGTCAGCAGCAGCACGAACACGTTATGGTCGCCGCGCAGCACATCCTTGGCATAGACGGGAAACTGGGCCAGGATCAGCGCGCCGTAAAACCAGAACCACGAATTGCCGAGCATGGCCAGGAAGACAGTGCGGTTCTGACGCGAAAAGCGAAGATTGCGCAGCGATTCCTGGACAAAGTTCGGATTGATGCGCAGCCCCGGATCGACCGCCGCCGTATAGGGAATCCGGTAACTCGCCACCAGCCCGAGCAGCGCAACGACGATGGTGGCGCCGGCCACCAGTTGCACGCCGCCCGGCTGATGAACCACCAGCACAGCACCCATGATTTCACCGAGCAAGATGCCAACAAACGTCCCCATCTCGATCACGCCATTGCCGCCGATTAATTCAGTCGTTTTCAAGTGCTGCGGCAGGTAGGCGTATTTGACCGGCCCGAACAGCGTCGAATGGATGCCCATGCCGACCACGGCGGCCACCAGCAGCCACAGCGTGTGCGTGAGCCAGCCGGCGGCCGCGATCGCCATGATCGCCAGTTCCATCCATTTGACAAAGCGCGCCAGGCTGGATTTCTCGAACTTGTCGGCCAACTGGCCGGCGGTAGCTGAGAAAATCACGTAAGGCAAGATGAACAGGCCCGGGATCAAGTTGGTGATGGTCGATGGGTTGATCGTGGTCCAGCTCAGCGCATCGTAGGCGATCACCACCATCAATGCGGTCTTGAACAGGTTGTCGTTGAAGGCGCCGAAGAACTGGGTCCAGAAGAAGGGCCCGAAACGGCGCTGCGACAACAGGGAAAACTGGCTGGCTTTGCGCATGGTGACCTATGTCTGAAAAAATTATTAACAAAATACAGGACAAGGGCGCGCACGACAATCATCATTGGCGATGCTGCGGTGGCCGCAGTGTGTCGAGGGTGCGTTTGGCCCAGGTCGACGGTACCAGGTTCGATCGGGGTTGCTGTCGCGCGAATTACAGATGTATCGCCCCCGATCGAGCCTGGTACCTGGTGACTTTGC
>CANFGA010000258.1 GCA_947446335.1 Oxalobacteraceae bacterium
CGGAGCCCGGCGCCATGCCATCGAGGCTGCAGGCCGGCGCGGGTACTGCCGGCGTCGCCTGCGGCAGTTCGATCCAGAACGTGGCGCCGCATCCGGATTGGCTGTCGACGCCGACCTTGCCGCCCATCAAATTGACCAGGCTGCGCGTGATGGTGAGCCCGATGCCGGTGCCTTCGATGTCGCTGTGCTCGGCATTGAGGCGGCTGAAAGGCTGGAACAGTTGCTCCATGTGCTCGGGCGCGATGCCTGCGCCATCGTCTGCCACGGTGATGCGCAGCCATCCGCTGGCTGCAGTTTGCACGCCAAGGCGTATTTCGCCGCCTTCGCGGTTGTACTTGATCGCGTTCGAGAGCAGATTCAGCAGCACCTGTTTCAGGCGCGTGCGGTCGGCGTGGATGGCGCTGTGGCGCGGCACCAGCAGGCGCAGCGCGATCTGGCGCCGCGCCGCCAGCGGCAAGATCAACTGGCGGCAATCTTCGACCAGCGCAGCCAGTTCGACCGGTTCCATCGACAAGTCGATGTGGCCCGATTCGATCTTGGCCAGATCGAGCACTTCATTGATCAATTCCAGCAAGTGGCGTCCGCCCTTCAGAATTT
Organism: Oxalobacteraceae bacterium; assembly: GCA_947446335.1. Lineage (GTDB taxonomy): Bacteria > Pseudomonadota > Gammaproteobacteria > Burkholderiales > Burkholderiaceae_D > Janthinobacterium. The sequence continues at coordinate 598 of CANFGA010000258.1, forward strand.
CATGAACGTTGTCTTGCTGGTCGGCATTGAGGCTGCTGTCGTATTCGAGCATCTGCGAAAAGCCGAGGATGGCATTCATCGGGGTGCGCAATTCATGGCTCATGCTGGACAGGAATGCGGATTTGGCGTGGTTGGCGCGCTCGGCCGATTCGCGCGCCTCGACCAGCGCCACTTCGGCCGCCTTGCGTTCGCCGATGTTGGTATGGAAGCCGATCATGCGCACCGCATTGCCGGTGTCGTCGCGCGCCACGACCGTGCCGCGACATAATATCCAATGGTAGCCGCCATCTTTGCGCCGCAACCGCAATTCGACTTCGTAACCTGGTGTTTTCTGGTCCAGGTAATCCTTCAAGCCTTGCCTGGTGCGCTGCAGATCGTCCGGATGGATGCTTTTTTCCCATGCCGCGATGGTCGGCGCGATGCCATGTTTTTCAAAGCCGAGCATCGCTTCGTAGTGGCCGGAGAACAGCATCTCGCCCGTTGGCATGTTCCAGTCCCAGATGCCGTCACCGGCGCCTTCGACGGCAAAGCTGAAGCGTTCCTCGCTCAAACGCAGCGCTTCTTCGCTGCGCTTGAGCGAGGTGATGTCGGTGCGTATCGAAATGTATTGAATCGGCTTGCCTTGATCGTCGAGGAAGGGGACGATGGTCGCATCGACCCAGTACAGTTCGCCGTTGTTGCGCTGGTTGCAGACCTCGCCGTGCCAGGTTTGGCCGGCGCCTATCGTGCGCCACAGGTCGCGATAGAAGGCGGGCGGGTGGGTGGCGGACTTGACCATCCGGTGGTTTTGCCCCAGCAATTGCTCGCGCCGGTAACCGCTGATCGCGCAAAAGCGATCATTGACGTGGATGATGTCCCCCTTGACGTCGGCGATGCTGATGATCGCATGCTCGTCGACGGCGACGCGCAATTGTTCCAGTCTGGCATGGGCCCACGCCTCTTGCTGGCGGCGCCGCAGATCGGCGCGCTGTGTGGATCGATAGCGCAGCGCCTGCGCTTTGATGGCGACGACCAGCAGTTCCGGCGCCACCGGTTGGATCAGGAAGTCCTCGGGGCCCGCTGCCTGCGCCAGCAGCATGTCTTGCATGACATCCAATGAAGTCAGAAAGATCACCGGCAGACGCGCAAATTCAGGCTGCTGGCGCACAATGGCGGCCAAACCCGGTTCACGACAGGCCTTCATGGCGGCGCACAGCAGCAGGTCGGGCTTGAATTGTTGCAATGATTCCAGCACTTGCAAGGGTGCGCGTACGATCAATACATCGATGCCGGCGCCGGTCAGGGTAGTGCCATGCTGGGCCAGGCTGCCATCGTCGTCGAACAGCATCGCGCGCAGTGCTGTACCGTGCAGCCGTTCATGCATGTCTTCGAGCAGCTTGGCGAGCCGGTCGGGATCTGGCGTTTGCGGAAAAAAATGGCTGACACCACGGCGTTGCCAGGCGATCTGTTCCTCGAAACTGGCATCGGCACCGGCCAGCACGATCCAGTGCGCCGCCAGTGCGGCGTGCCGGCCCAGGTCGTCGCGCTCGGTCGCCGTCAAAGCGTTCAGCCATGCCAGTTCGGTCAGCAGCAGGTCATGCCGAGTCAGTGTTGCCGGCAATTGTGCCAGCGTGATGCAGCCACTGGCCTCGACATTGATGGCGGCGAGCCGTGGCGCGAGCGGTGCAATGTATGAGGAGAAATTCCCCAGCTTGATGACGCGCAATGTCTGGCCTTGGGTATCGGTCGGGCGGATGTTCATGTTTGTCTCTCAGGCGCGGAATTAGTTACATCACGGCATTTTCTCACAATGAAATTATTGAAATGAACATTTTCATTCATATCGTGCCGTTGCTTGCCGATAGCGGCAGCATCGATGCTGGATTCAAACTGATTGGACCGATGTACACTGGACGAACTGATTTTTGCCGTATATAATATGGCCTCTTTTCCCTGATAGCTCAGTTGGTAGAGCGACGGACTGTTAATCCGCAGGTCCCTGGTTCGAGTCCAGGTCGGGGAGCCAGAACACAGTATTGAAAAAAGCCTTCTTCGGAAGGCTTTTTTCGTTGCTGAGGCAGGGTAGTGCTGCTCGGCGAGGGTAGTCAACTTGGGCGAAGCGCAGTGCGCCTGCGTACAAAGCCGGCAGCTCCCAGGCCGATGCCAAACAAGGCCAGAACATCGGGTTCTGGAATTTGCAGCGCAAATGCATATTGCTCATTCTGAGCGACCCACGCGCCACAATGCGGGCCGCCATCCGGGCATGGTGTCGATCCTAGCGATTGAACGCCGGAATAAAGCTGGCTGCCCACTTCGGGCACGCCATCGGCAAGCGCCCACTGCCAGCCGCTGTCGAGATTGGCGGCGCTGAACCAGTAATGCTGTCCAGCAGCAACTACCCAGTTGGGATCGTTGATCTTTACATGGTACCAAAATATGCCGTTGTTATCGCTGTCATCGCCTGCCGCCGTGGCGAACAGCTTGAAGCCGCCGGGAACGACGGGCAGCGCCAGTGGAGACGGTCCGAAGTCGCCTTGATGCAAGGTCAGTTCCCATTGAGTGCTGCTGGCCCGGGTGCCCCACCAGTCGATGCAGTGGATTTGTCCGCTCGCAACGGGAATGAAATCGTCGGCCAGCACCGGGCCACCCACGACATGCTGCGAGATCGAGTTGCTGAATCCGGCGCCAGGAGCAGGGCTGACCAGAGGCCGGTCCAGGTACAGAGGCGAACAACCCTAGGGTCCAAGTTCGCTGCCGACGATGGCCAGTGCCGGCTGGGAAACTATCGCGCCCAACACCAATACAAAGCCTGCAAGGCGACGATGAAATGATCTGAAGCTCATATATTTTCTTTCAGAATGATTGAAATGTTGCGCCTGGTCGCTGCGCCCGATGCGTCGGCAAACTTGCTGGCGCATCACGACAGGAGCAAATATCAAGCCATGAAATTTATTTTTAATCAAATCAAAAGCTTGAAAAATAATTGACTCAAAATGAAGAATTTGGAAGAGCATCTGTAAAAAAACGCGACAGCAAAAAATTATTCATAACGTAATAATTTCCCCTCGATCCATTAAAAATGGAGAGTCGGCTTGTTTGCTTGATCGGTTGCATGTCGCCGGTGTACTAGGCAAGGCTCATGCAAACGAATCACACATCGGTGATTTTCTGCATAATAATGGTGCATGACATCAAAAAAATTCAAGGCTGCGGCCTGTGCCACGGTTACCGTTTTTGCCGCCATCGCAAGCTACTGGTACTGGTCGCCATGGTTGTCGGTGCGGCAGTTGCAGGCCGCTGCCGTTGAGCGCGATGCGAAGACGTTCAATCAGCACATCGATTATCCGAAGGTACGTGCCAGCATCAAGGGCCAGTTTGCACCGATGTTTACCGATACACTGGGCCCGCCGGCCCGCTATGGCAGCGGCGCTGCCTTCGGGCGCAAGATGGGCATGGGGATGGTGAATCGCTACGTCGATGGCGAACTGCGGCCGCAGCAGTTGATGCGATCGATCGAAGTCGGCCAGCTTTCCGCGCGCAATCCAAGCGTCACGTCGCACGTCGATGGCAAGTCGCCGTGGCAATATGAGCGCCAGGGCTTCAATCAGGTGCTGGCTCATGTCACCAGTTCGGACGACGCTGCTCTGCAGCCGCCGTTGGGAATGGTCTTGCAACGCAGCGGGTTTGCGACCTGGAAATTGACGCAAGTGCTGCTGCCGGTGTCTGCTCAGTAACAGGCTCACTCAATTCAAGTTGGCATATTGCTTGCGCAGTTCGCGCTTGATGGGGGCATCGGCCTGGCCTGAAAAATAATCGGCGCTTGGTTGTTCCGAGCTTGATCCGGGCCGCTGCGAACGACTGCGCGGTTCGATAGCATGGGTCTGCTCCAGTTCATGGGCGCAACCTTGTGGATGGATCGACGATGCTCTTGCCTTCAGCCATGCTGCTGTTGTTGTATTTTTTCTCGGCGTGCGTATTCTGGCCAGTTCTGAGCGCCGGCGGCCGGCGGCGCCTGCAACATGCTTTGGCCAACCTCGGCTTCACGCAGTTGCGCCGCCTGTTGCCGACGCTGGGCTTGCTGCTGTGCGCTGTCGGGCTGGCCGCATGGTTGTCGGGCAACTCGGGTACGCCGGGGCGCGCTGATCGCGCAGCATTGGCAATTGGTGACCCGGTCTGGCCCGCGCCGGATCTCTCGGGCGCAGCGCCTGAGAGCCTGGCGCTGCCGCGTGCGCCGCGCTTGCCATTCTTTTTTGCGCCGCGGCAACCGCGCCTTGGTATCGTCAACCGCGACTGGCGCTTGCTGGACGACGATTTTGCGCGTCGCCTGACGCTGGTGTTTGCGATCATGAAACAAGTTCACGGCTACGACATGGCGCTGGTGGAAGGCTATCGCAGCGCCGAGCGTCAGGATGCGCTGGCCGAAGCGGGGGTGACCCGCGCCGCCGGCTTTCAAAGCTATCATCAGCATGGCTTGGCGGCCGATTGTGCCTTCTTGCGCGGCGGAAAATTGATGATCTCGGAACAGGATCCGTGGACCATGCGCGGCTATCGTCTGTATGGCGCGGTGGCCGAATCGGTCGGCTTGCGCTGGGGCGGGCGCTGGACGATGCACGATTTTGGCCATGCCGAACTGGCGCGGGTACCGTTCAAGACGATCCGGCGCGCTCAACAGTGAATGCATGGAGCGCGCAGGAGGACTAGAATGACGCGCAGAACCGACCTGGTCAACCATCCCCTGGAATCGTCA
>CANFGA010000259.1 GCA_947446335.1 Oxalobacteraceae bacterium
TATTCGCGGCCGCGCGCCAGTTCCATCAGTTTGTCGCGCGACAGCGGGGTGCTGGGATGCTGCACCAGTACCTTGAGCACCGAATATTCGCCGGTGGTGAGGGCCACGGGCTTGCCGTCGCGCGCCAGGCTGCGCGTGGCGAGATTGAACTCGAAGGCGCCGAAGTGGTGGATCTCGGTGTCGGTGGCGGGCGCGCCCGCCGGGCCGGCCGGCTGGCGCCGGCGCAGTACCGCGTTCACGCGCGCGACCAGTTCGCGCGGATTGAACGGCTTGGGCAGGTAATCGTCAGCGCCCATTTCCAGGCCGATGATGCGATCCACATCTTCGCCCTTGGCGGTCAGCATGATGATCGGCGTCAGGTCGCCGGCGCCGCGCAAACGGCGGCAAATCGACAACCCATCTTCGCCCGGCAGCATCAGATCGAGCACCAGCAAATCGTAGCGCTCGCGCAGCCAGAGCTTGTTCATCGCCGGCGCATTTTCAGCCGTGACGACGTTGAAGCCTTGCTCGGTCAGATAGCGGCGCAGCAGATCGCGCAAGCGCACGTCATCGTCGACGACGAGGATCTTGGCCTGATGGCCGTTGTTGATCTGTTGTATCGGGGTGGTATCGGTATTGTTCATTATCGTCATTGTGTCGCCAATTCGGTGGTGTCCATGTCGCCATGGTAGCGCATGGGAGCCTGCAATTCGTGCATTTCGTGCGTGTGAAAACACCTATACTTGCCCATTACAAACTGTTACAAACTTTACCCAATTACGCTTACCCCTGCTGGTAAAGCATCATACACTGCGTTATCAGCATCATTAAGGACCTGTTAAGGAATGAATCGAGCATGTTGGCACCAGATCGACGCCACCGGATGCAAGGCGCGCAGCGCGCGAAGAGGTCGCATCACCGGCCAGCCTGTTGCCGAAGTCGGTCGCAGCACCACGTTCTGTGCTCCACCCATCGGGCACCATTCATCGTTCGACAGGTCTGAAGCTTATCTGCTTGCAGGGCATCGCGGAAGAGGAACAGCATGAATCTAGCTCTTGAAAAGAAATACCTGGTGGCAAGCTTGCGTTCGATCGCAGCTTGTTGCATCTTGTTGAGCGCCGGCCTGGTCACGGCCGGCCCGTCGGACCGCTACGATCAGGGGCGTGGTCAGGAAAGTCGCGATGACGGGCAGCGCGGGCGCGATGTGCGCGCCGATGCCCGTCAGGAACAGCGCACCTACCAAAGGCAGGAACAGCGCCGGATGATCGAAACGCAGGCGCCCGATCGCGGCGATTCGCGCCGCACCGGGCGCATGACGCCCGACGAGCGGCGCGACTTGCGGCGCCAGATCAATGAAGTCGGTCAGGATATTTATTCCAACCCGCCGCGCCGCTGATCCGATGGCGGTGATTATTCGCTGATCTTGCCGCGCGATTGTTTCAACTGACCATGGCTGGCCTTGCTGTCGAGCCGCTTGCGCTGCGAACTGCGGCTCGGCTTGGTGGCCCGGCGCACGGTCGGCAAGATTGCGATCCGATCGACCATCTCCTGCAGGCGCAGCAGCGCCTCGCCCTTGTTCTGTTCCTGGCTGCGCGATTGCTGCGCCTTGAGCACGATCACGCCGTCCTTGGTGATGCGCCGGTCGTGCAGCGCCAGCAAACGCTCCTTGTAATAGTCGGGCAATGACGATCTGGCGATGTCGAAGCGCAGATGGATCGCGCTCGACACCTTGTTCACATTCTGTCCGCCAGGTCCCTGCGAGCGGATCGCGCTGAACTCGACTTCGGTCAAGTCGACTTGCATCGTCGGCATCACAGCATCACCTTCAACAGTGTCACCTTCATAGCGAAAACTTGATCGGGTGGGCTACGGCCCAATGCATGCCTTCGGTGGCATGTTCTTGTTGCGTGACCATCGCGCGGCTTCGAAACAGCGGATGCTGCAACGCTTCTTCCATCTTCAGCACCGGGCTGACGCAGCAATCGCTGGCGGCGAATACATCGCTCCATTCTTGCAGCGTGCGCTGCGCAAACAGCGCATCGAGTTCGCCTTGCACCGCCAGCGCATCGGCGCCGCCAATCTGCTGGCCCAGTTGCCAGTGCCGGCCCTTCAAGTCGGGCCGCTGCAGCACGTCGCAGCAGATTTCCCAGAATTTCAGCTCCAGCGCACCGACCGCCATATGACGCTGATCGCTGGTGCGATACAGGTTGTAACAGGGCACGCCGCCGGTGAGCAAGTCGCGTCCGGGCGCAGCCACGGCGCCGGTGTTGTTGACCGCCACCAGCGGCATGATGTTGTGCGCCAGCACGGCATCGGTCATCGACACGTCGATGCAGCGACCAGGCCCACCCATCTTCACCGCGACCAGCGCCGCCAAGATACCCTGTAGCGCGCATTGTGCGCCGCCCAGCAAGTCGCCGACCTGCAAATTGGGCAGCGCCGGTCTGCCGTCGGGTCCCGCGTTCTGGTCCAGCATCCCCGAATAGGCGATGTAATTGATGTCGTGCCCGGCCAGTTGCGCAAACAAGCCATCCTGGCCATAGCCGGAAATGGCGCACATGATCAGCTTCGGATTGCGCGCGCGCAGCACGTCCCAGCCCAGGCCCAGGCGCGCCATCACGCCGGGGCGAAAACTCTCGATCAGCACATCGGCTTGTTCGACCATCGCCAGCAGGCGCTCGCGCTCCTGCGCATCCTTCAAGTTCATCCGCAGCATGTCCTTGCCGCGATTGACAGCGACAAAAAATTGCGACACCACGTTGCGCACCGGCCCCATCGTGCGCGCGTAGTCGCCCGCGCCGGTGTCTTCGATCTTGATGACTTCGGCGCCCAGATCGGCCAAGTGCATCGTCGCCACCGGGCCCGGCAGCAAGCGGGTCAGGTCGAGCACACGGATGCCGGCCAGGGGCTGGTCTGCATTTGGTGGCGGATGGTTGCTCATGGTGGGCCTTGGTGCGATGGGTGAAGGGATGGGCGGGTTGCCGCTCTGCCTTGCATTGTAGCGTTTTCCTGCCATGTTGCGAATACGGCAAGGTGCAGGGCGCTGCAATGACGTTGGCGTCGCAAGCAGCATCGATGAAATGCCTTTCAACCGGTGCTCGCTTGACATCGATTAATCACACCTGCTCAGCACGCCATATGATGAAGTTCGCGCCGCACTGGTGCCAAGGTTCACTCAATGCGCTCATGCGAAAGGGAATCATGATGGAACATCGATACATCAAGCAATGCGGTCAGGGGATGACTGAATACATCGTCATCGTGGCCTTGATCGCCGTTGCCGGCATCGCCGCATTTCAATTTTTTGGCCAGACCATCCGCAGCCAGACCGCCGGCATCGCCAGTGAAGTGGCCGGCAAATCGGCGGCCGCATCGGTGACCGAGGCCCAATCGCGCGCCGACGATGTGCTGACCGAAGGCAAGAAGAAAAAAGGCCTCGATAACTACAAGAACGACAATTCGCGCTGATCCTTCAATGGCATCGCTCAAGTTCATGCGCGCAGTGCCGTTGCGATTGCATCCACGTTTTCCAGCATTGCAGCGCGAGCGAGGGCAAGCGCTGATTTATGGCTTGTTCGTGCTAGGCGCAGGCCTGGTTGCCTTGTTTTTTCTCTTCAATACCGGCCAGCTGAGCGCCGAAAAAAGCAAACTGGTCAACACGGCCGATGCTGTCGCCTACAGTGCCGGCGTCATGCATGCGCGCGCGCTCAATTTTGACGCCTATACCAACCGCGCCTTGATCGCGAACGAAGTGCTGATCGCGCAGGCGGTCAGCATCGCAGCGTGGACCAGGCATGTCGCGACCCATGCCGAGAACGTGCCAGTGCTCGGCTGCTACAGCCAATATGCGGTGCCGATCGCGCTGCGCCTGGTCGAATATACGGCGGTCTGTTTTGCACTGAGTTTTGATCTGTTCGGGCAGGGCGCGCACGACATCGACCGGGGTGCGCGCGGCATCGCGCAACAGGTCGTCGCTGCCTCGGAAGCGGCGAAGGCGCTCTTGCAAGGCGCGCAGCAATCGATGGCGGCGGCCTTCATCCCGGCGCGCACGCTGTTGATGCAGCAGGTAGCCGATGCCAATTACGCCGGCGATGGTGCCGTCCGCGTCGATCCGCTGCCATTGACCGATGGCTATCTGCTGTTCGAAGGTCAGCCTTTCGTGAAGTCGTACAGCGGCGAACAGCGCGAGCGCTTCAAGAGCGCCGCCGTGAGCGCCGCCTACAAGGACGGCTTCGTCGAGCGGCGCAGCTGGAGCGACCGATCGCAGCCGGATGTGAATTGCCGGCTGTTGCCCGGGGCCGAGTTCAAGCGGCGCGGCGCCACCGCGATGGTCGGCCTGGATCAATGGCACGCGCTCGATACCGCGTCCTTGCATTCCTGGCGGCCGGGTTGGGGCTGGTTGGGCCCGAGGTGCGATGACAATCCCGAACTGGCGCTCGGTTATGGCGCCCAGTTTGCCGGCGAGGGCGCGCACGATCAAGCTGACGCCAGCCTGATCGCCGCGCGCGACAATCCGGTCGCGCTCAGCCTGGCCGACGCCGCCGCCGCCGATCGCATCTGGCGCTACAGCGGCTTGCCCGGCTTCGCCGATTTGTCTGCGCCGGCGCTGGCCGATGCCGACCCGCGCCTGAAATTTGCCATCGTCCTCACGCGTGCCAAAGCCGAGATCCGCAGCTCGGACGGTGCATCGACGATACGCCCTGACGGGCGCCTTGCCATCTATCAGAATCAACTGGCATCGGATCGCTTGACTGCTGTTGCCACCTCGGAAGTGTTTTTCCGGCGCCCGCAAGCGCGCGCCGATGGCAAGGCCGAACTGGCCAGCCTGTTCAATCCGTATTGGCAAGTGCATTTGATTTCCACCTCGGCGCAGGATGTCGCCGCCGCCATGTTGCACTGAACCACGACCAAGGCCCTCATGTACATCTCTGTTTTTCGCACTGCAGTCTTGTTGTCTGCCATGGTTGCCTGCATGCCGACGCTGGCGGCGACGCCGGCCGAAGAAACGATGTTCAACGCGCCCATGCCGCATCGCTTGCTCGGTGGCCATGGCGCCAAGGTTCATCTGGCGCGCCTGCAAGGCTACTTGTTTGGCGTACAACATAACGCCGACCGCTTGCTGCAACTGAAAGCGATGAGGGCTGAATGTGACTACCCGGGACGCACGCTGCCAGTACGGGCGATCGACGCGTGGCCCGACTTCATACACAGCCACCGCACCGATACCTATCTCTCGGCCAACCGCTCGATCACCTATTACCAGTCGGTGCTCTATCACATCGATGTACGCGATTGCGGTCTTTTTGAGCTTGTTGTATCGACAGCGGTGCTGATATCGGCCCA
>CANFGA010000260.1 GCA_947446335.1 Oxalobacteraceae bacterium
GCCTGACGACTTCATAGCCGTCGATGCCCGGCAAGCCTATGTCGCAAATGATGACATCGAAATTGCCTTTTTTTGCCATCGCGAGGCCGGTGATGCCGTCAAAAACCGACGTGATCGTATTGCCTGCCAATTCCAGTAACAGTTTCAATGTCTCGTTGGTATCGGCATGGTCTTCGATCAGCAATAGCTGGCAGCCTTGCGCTGCTGCAGTTTTGGATTCGACCTTCAGCGCCGGCGCCAGCGCAGCGCCAGAGAGCGGCAGCATGACGATGAATTCGCTGCCAAACCCCACTCCCTGGCTGCGCACCTTGACGCTGCCACCGTGCATTTCAACGATCGTGCGCACCAGCGACAGTCCTATGCCCAGCCCGCCTTGCGAGCGATCGAGCGAGCGAAAGCCTTGCGTGAACAAGTCAAAAATGAAGGGCTGAATGTCGGCAGCAATGCCCGCGCCGTTATCCTTGACCGAGATGGCGACCGTGTTCAGCAGTCGTTGTGCTGAAATCGTGATGTGTTCGTATTCCGCAGTGAATTTCGTGGCATTGATCAGCAGATTCGAAAAAACTTGTGCCAGTCTGACCTGGTCGCCATACACCACCGTGTCGGCCGGCAAATCGATGCTCAAGCTTTGATTGCGCTTGTCGATGAACGGCTGGCTGGTTTCGACCGCGCTTTCGATGATCTCCGAAATCAACAGCTGGCGTTTTTGCAGTGTGATTTTCCCGCTGCTGACGCGCGAGGCATCGAGCAAATCATCGACCAGGCGCACCAGATGGCTGACCTGGCGATTGATGATGCCGTGCAGCTTGGGCAACTGCGGGTGGGCATCGGTGATCTTGCCCAGCAACTCGTTTGCCATCGCGATCGGTGCCAGCGGATTGCGCAATTCATGCGCCAGCATCGATAGAAATTGGGTCTGGCGGCGATTGGTCGCTTCCGCAGTCGCTTGCAGGTCTTGTGCGCCGAAGGTTGCCAGAACCAGGTTCTGGTTTGCTTCGCGCAACTGACTGACACGGCTTTCCAGCGCGTCGGTCTCTTTTCTGTCTTCGTGCAGCGACTCGACCACTTTCAGCAGTTCTGCAATCATGCTGCGCAACTGTTCCACATCCTGGTTGCCGGGGATTGCTTGCTGGTCTTTATCGTGCGTGGACACGGAGTCGACCTCGGTCTGATTTTCTTCAGTCATTGCGAGCGACCAGTGCATGCGACCAGCGACATAGTGGAACCTATCAACAAGGAATAATTTCTTGCACTGGTGCCCGGGCAGCATCTGCCGCCATGTCAACCATGTGCTTCAATCAGGAAATTATTTTAACCGACTTGCGCACGTTACGCTATTTGTAACTGATGGTTAGCGTGTTGCCTGCTTGAAAATGAGGTTGTCAGAGCCTGGCCGGATGCCGCAGCAATCAAGCTTCCCTGAATTTCAGGAAATCATCGCCCCACGCGTTGACGTCATAACCCTTGACGCGGGCGATCAAGTCGATCATCCGGAATTCAACCTCTTTTTCATCCAGGCTGAGCGCCGCAACCAGGCTTTGTATCATGCTGTTCATGTCATACGGGTTGGTCAGGATCGCCCCCTTGAGTTCGACTGCCGCACCGGCAAATTCGGACAGGATCAAGGTGCCGTTGCTGCCCGAGGCTGCCTTGGCCGATACATATTCCTTGCAAACCAGATTGAGCCCATCGCGCAGCGGCGTGATCCATCCGATGTCGGCGGCGACGTAATAGGAAATCAATTCTTCAAAAGGAACGGCGCGATAAAAATAACGCACAGGAACCCATCCCAGTTTTGAAAAGCGGCCATTGATTCTTCCGATGACCTGATCGAGCTTGTCGCGTGTTGCCTTGTAGATCTCCATCCCATCGGCTGCCGGCGTGACGATATTGATCATCACCACTTTTTCATGCCACTCCGGACACTTTTCCAGAAATTTTTCATAGGCAAGCATCTTTTCGATCGGGCCCTTGACATAATCGAGGCGCTCCACCGACAGAATGACTTTCCTGCCTTTTGCTTCTTTCAACAGATCGCTGACCAGGCGCTTGTTCTCTTCGCTGGCGACAATTTTTTCTATCTTGACATTATCGATGCCGACCGGATGGGCGCCCACTCCCAGCACGCCGTAAGGGGTCTGGATTTTCCTGGTCATCTCTTCGACGCCGAGTGCGCAGCCATAAGTCAGATAGGTCGGAGCGCAGTTCTCCGTTTCAATGATCTGTGCTGGAAAATTGGAGCGCACCACGTCGATGAAATTCTCGACATAACGCGGGATGTGAAATCCGACATAATCGCATTTGAGCAAACTGGCCACGATATCGCGCTTCCACGGGATGATATTGAAGACATCGGCGCCCGGAAATGCGGTGTGATGAAAAAATCCTATCTTCAGATCAGGGCGCAGGTCGCGCAGATACGCCGGCGTCATCCATAAATTGTAATCGTGGATCCAGATGGTGGCGCCGTGAGCAGCCGCTTTGGCCGTTCTTTCTGCGAAAAGTTTATTTATTTCACAAAAATGCAGCCAGTGTTCTTCCGAGAACGAGGCCCGCTCCGGAAATGAAAAGATGATCGGCCAAAATGATTCCTTTGAGAATTTTTTATAAAACAAATTGACATCGTGCGCGGTCAAGGCGACCCGCGCCACTTTCAGATTCGGGTACTTGACTTCATCGACGGCGACTTCGACTTGAAAATTGTTGGGCGTGCGGCTCTCTTGTTGCGACCAGGCGACCCAGGCGCCTTTTTCGCCTTGCGCAAAAAAGCCCAGCAGGGTGGGGATGATGCCGTTCGGACTTTTCGGCTGCTGGCGCACATGGGCCTTGCCTTGCTTTATTTCATCGAATGGCTGCCTGTGATACACCATGACCAGGTCCGCCGTGCCGTACGCGGTCTGCTGGTCGATGCAGGATGAAAATTGATGAAATTGATGATGATGGATGGCTTCGAGTATGCCCGAAGGTCCGGTTTCCTCGGCCAGGTAGATGTGCTTTGTTGCTGCAACGGCCAGTTTGAGCGCCGCTTCGGCATTGCCCACGACGACGCCCCGGTATCCCATCTGCATCAGCGACAGGTCGTTCAAGGTATCGCCGGCGACCAGTACCTTTTCTTCCGGCAGTCCCTCGGCCGCGAGCAGGCGCTGCAGTGTATCGCCCTTCGATACATCGAGCGGCAGGAAGTCGAGATACTTGCCGGCCGACTTCAAGACGGTCAAGCCCAATGCCTTGCCGATGTTTTCAACTTCATCGAGCACGGTGGCATCTTCGTAAAAAAAGGAGCAGCGCCGTTCCTGCGGAACTTCTTGAATTTGTAATCCTGCAATATCATCCAATTGCTTCAGGATGATTTCGCGGCCCGGCCATTTTTCTGCGATCTCGCTTTGCAGCGGCATCACCGAAATGAAACCGCCATTTTGTCTTTTCAAGATGGTTCCGCCGACATCGGCGATGATGTAATCGGGTATCGGCAACGATGCGTCGTCGAGCAATGGAAGGATGCTTTCATAGCCGCGTCCAGTGACAAAAATGAGCACGATTTCTTCCCGGTTATCGCGGATGACCTTGTACAGATCGGACGACGATCCTTTCGCCTCTGGCGCCAGGAAAGTTCCATCGAGGTCAGTCGCCAATATCATTTTAATTTTAGAAGTCATTGTTCATCCCTTTTATTGTTTTGAAGTGCACGTCTTCTCGCTGCAAGCATCGCGCTCGCGAATCGCCTCTGCAAAACAGACGGTGGCACTGAAATCAGTCGCCGCATGTCTTCCGACATCGTGTTGACATCGGTTCGCATGGCTGCGTGGCGACTCGGCCCTGGCTGCTTCCGATGTGGAGATCGTCAAGCCAGGCAATGACGTAATGATACTACATTTGAGTAAATTATATTGCAGCAAAGATATATTCGATGCGTGGTAGACTGTTTGCGCATCACGTCGATGCATTTTGCTATCCGTTTTTTGCCCCGTTTTCTTGCCTCGTTCCCGGTCTCCTGACGCCATCAGCTTCCCCCTTGCTGGCTTCCCCTTGTTCTCCTGCGGTTAGCCAGATGGCAGCGGACCATCGAGCACGGATCACCAACCTGAGGAGGTGCCATGTTTGCAATGACCTATCCATCCTATCAAGTGACGCTGGCGATCACTGTCTCGGTCATCGCACTGATCGCCTTGCTGGCATTGAAGGCATTTGTTGCCCGCCAACTGAAGCGCCTGACATCGGCCGGCCGATTGAACTTTCTGAGTTATCCCGAGCAAATGGTCAGCGCCACGCGTTGGCCGTTTTTAACGGGCGTGGCGCTGCTGGCGGGCATCAGTTCGCTCGATTTTTCAGAGCGCCAGCAGCAATGGCTGCACTACGCTTGGATCATCATTTTGGTGACCCAGATTGCGATGTGGGGTACGCGCTTGATCACGGTCGGAGCGCAGCGCGCTTTCGAACGCCAGCGCGAAACCAATCCGGCCGGTGCGACGCATTTGATGCTGGCCGGTTTGGTTGGAAAAATCGTGCTCTGGTCGATCGCGGCATTGGTGACGCTGGATAATCTCGGTTTCAATATCTCGACGCTGATGGCCAGTCTGGGCATCGGTGGTATTGCGGTGGCATTGGCGCTGCAAACGATACTCGGGGATCTCTTTTCTTCAGTCTCGATTGCGCTCGACAAGCCGTTCGTGATCGGCGACTTCATCATCGTCGACGATTACATGGGCACGGTCGCCTACATCGGGATGAAGACCACGCGCTTGCTCAGCCTGGGCGGCGAGCAAATCATTTTTTCCAACACCGAACTGTTGAAGAACCGGATACGCAACTACAAGCGCATGCAGGAACGGCGCGTCATGTTTGAATTTGGCATCGCCTATGCCGCCTCGAACGAGGATATCGAACGCATTCCCTTGATGCTCAAGGAAATCATCTCTTCCAGTGAATTTTCAGCCCGTTTCGATCGAGCCCATTTCAAGACCTTCGGCGATAGCGCATTGCTGTTTGAAGTGGTGTATTACTGCCTCGATGCCGATTACAACAAGTACATGGATATCCAGCAGGCGATCAATCTGGCATTGCTGCGCCAGTTGCGCGAACGTGGCATCGCGATTGCACACCCTGTGCGCACGCTGCAGTTTGTCCCTGCTGCCAGCAACCCTGTAGCAGCCCCATCAGCATTGTGATCAGCTGCCACAATTTGGAACACCTTGTTTTCGACTTGATCAAAAAACACGCAAGATCAGCCGTGAATGGCGCTCTGCTGCGCCGCCATCCCCGCTGCGCGCAGTTGGCATGGTGATTGCTCATGTCATTGAACGAAAGCAGCGCAGGCTGCC
>CANFGA010000261.1 GCA_947446335.1 Oxalobacteraceae bacterium
CCGTGCAGGTCGCGCTGTACTTTCCGCAGATCGCCGACGGCGGCGTGCTGCGCCAGGAGATCACCTGGCTGCCGCAGCTGGGGTTGAATCTGGTGATCCGGCTCGATGGATTTGCGTGGATGTTTTGCATGCTGATCTTCGGCATCGGCGCTCTGGTGGTGCTGTATGCGCGCTATTACATGGCGCCGACCGATCCGGTGCCGCGCTTCTTTTCCTTTTTTCTCGCGTTCATGGGCGCGATGGTCGGCATCGTCTTGTCCGGCAATATTATCCAGTTGGCCTTTTTCTGGGAGCTGACCAGTCTGTTTTCCTTTCTGCTGATCGGTTACTGGCACCACCGCAAGGATGCGCGGCGCGGCGCCCGGATGGCGCTGACCGTGACCGGGGCCGGCGGCTTGTGCATGCTGGCCGGTATGTTGATCATCGGCCATATCGTCGGCAGCTATGACCTCGATATTGTGCTGGCGTCAGGGCAACTGGTGCGCGACCATCCGCTCTACCTCTGCGCGCTGGTGCTGGTGTTGCTCGGTGCGCTGACCAAGAGTGCGCAATTTCCATTTCACTTCTGGTTGCCCAACGCGATGGCCGCACCCACGCCGGTCTCGGCTTATCTGCATTCGGCCACGATGGTCAAGGCGGGCGTGTTTCTGCTGGCCCGGATGTGGCCGGTGCTGGGCGGCACCGAACCCTGGTTCTGGCTGGTCGGCGGCGCCGGCCTTTGCACGCTGTTGATCGGCGGCTATGCGGCGATGTTCCAGAATGACTTGAAAGGCTTGCTCGCCTATTCGACCATTTCGCACCTGGGCTTGATCACGCTGTTGCTGGGTTTGAACAGCCCGCTGGCGGCGGTGGCTGCCGTATTCCACATCATGAATCACGCCACCTTCAAGGCTTCGCTGTTCATGGCAGCTGGCATCGTCGACCATGAAAGCGGCACGCGCGACATCCGGCGCCTGTCGGGTTTGCGCAAGATGATGCCGGTCACGGCCACGCTGGCCATGGTGGCCAGCGCCGCGATGGCCGGCGTGCCGCTGCTGAACGGTTTCTTGTCCAAGGAAATGTTTTTTGCCGAAACCGTCTTCATCCAGGCTTCGCCTTTGGTCGCGCTGCTGCTGCCGCTCGCGGCCACGCTGGCGGGGATATTCAGCGTCGCTTATTCGCTGCGCTTTGTCGTCGATGTGTTCTGGGGGCCAATCGCGACCGATTTGCCGCTGCATCCGCACGAGCCGCCGCATTTCATGCGCGTGCCGGTCGAGTTGCTGGTGCTCGCTTGCCTGGTGGTGGGCATGTTGCCGGCCTGGTCGGTCGGCGCCTATTTGAACGCCGCCGCATTGCCGGTAGTGGGGGGCGTGTTGCCCGAGTTCAGCCTGGCGCTGTGGCACGGCTTGAACACGCCTTTTCTGATGAGCGTGGTGGCGATGGTGGGTGGCATCGCGCTGTATCTGATGCTACGCTGGCTGCGCGCTCTCGGCCATGTCGACGGACCGGTCGGCATGCAGCAGATCGATGGCCGGCGCCTGTTCGATGGCGCACTGGCGCTGCTGACGCAGTGCGGCCGCCATGGCCGGCGCCTGCTTGGAACGGCGCGCCTGCAATGGCAAATGCTGTATCTGGTGGCTGCGGCGCTGGCTTTGGGCGCCTTGCCGCTGTGGACGGCCGGTTTGCCGATCGGGGATCGCACCGCGCTGCCTATGTCGCCGGCCTTCGCCGTGCTGTGGCTGATCGGCGGCGCTTGCGCGCTGGGCGCCGCCTGGCAAGCGAAGTACCATCGGATGGCGGCATTGACGCTGATGGGCGGCGCCGGGCTGTGCACTTGCATTACCTTCTTCTGGTTTTCGGCGCCCGATCTGGCGTTGACGCAATTGGTGGTCGAAGTGGTGACCACGGTCTTGATCTTGCTGGGGCTGCGCTGGTTGCCAAGGCGCAGCTTGCCGCAAGCGGGCGACAGCGAAGCGCGCCGCGCGCGCTTGCGCCGTATCCGCGACATGGTGCTGGCGGTGGCGACCGGCACCGGGATGGCGCTGCTGGCGTTTGCGATGATGAGCCGTCCATTTCCCGAAAGCACATCCACTTTTTTTCTCAAGCGTGCCTTGAGCGAAGGCGGCGGCAGCAATGTTGTCAACGTGATGCTGGTCGACTTCCGCGGCTTCGATACCTTCGGCGAAATCGTCGTGCTGGGCATCGTCGCACTGACGATCTACGCCTTGCTGCGGCGCTTTCGCCCGGCCCGCGAAACGCTCGATTTGCCCCAGCAGCAGCGCGCGATACCGCTGGATCAGATTACCGACTTGCTCAACCCGCGCCTTGCGAGCGACACGGCGGTCGGTTACCTGATGGTGCCGGCAGTGTTGGTGCGATTGCTGCTGCCGTTTGCCGCGACGGTGGCGTTCTACTTTTTCTTACGCGGGCATAACGAGCCCGGTGGCGGCTTTGTCGCCGGCCTGGTGCTGTCGGTGGCATTGCTGCTGCAATACATCATTTCCGGAACGTATTGGGTCGAAGACCATCTGCCGCTCTATCCGCGGCGCTGGATCGCGGCCGGATTGCTGTTCTCGCTCGCTACCGGCTTCGGTTCGCTGTTCTGGGGCTTCCCCTTCCTGACCAGCCACACGCTGCATCTCACGCTGCCCTTGATCGGCGACTTGCATCTGGCCAGCGCCTTGTTTTTTGATATCGGTGTCTTTGCGCTGGTGGTGGGTTCGACGATGCTGATTCTGACCGCGATTGCCCATCAATCGGTGCGCAGCCATCGCTATCGTGACCGCATGATCGCCGAAGCCGAAGCCGAAGCCGCTGCGACTCAAAAAGGGGAAATCTGATGGAAATCGTCCTGGCCATTGCAATCGGTGTCTTGACCGGTTCCGGCGTCTGGTTGCTGCTGCGTCCGCGCACCTTCCAGGTCATCATGGGGCTGGCGCTGCTGTCGTATGCGGTCAATCTGTTCATTTTCAGCATGGGCCGGCTCGGGCTGGCGCTGGGCAAGGCGCCGTTGATTCAGGATGGCTTGCCGCAAAATCTGGCGCACTACGCCGACCCGATGCCGCAGGCGCTGACCTTGACCGCGATCGTGATCGGCTTTGCGATGACGGCGCTGTTTCTGGTGGTCTTGCTCGCCTCGCGCGGCATGACCGGTACCGACCATGTCGACGGCGACCATGCCGGCGACGAGCCGGGCGAGGACCGGCCATGATGACGTTGAACTCGGTCACGGCCAGCCTGATGCCGCACCTGATGCTGGCGCCGATCCTGTTGCCGATGCTGACGGCGGCGCTGATGCTGCTGCTGCGCGAAGAACACCAGCGCCTGAAGATTGGCTTGAACATCGGTTCGACGCTGCTGGGACTGATCATCTCGATTGCCTTGCTATTCTGGGCCCATGGTCAGGGTGCGGCCCGGACGATGGATGTCTATCTCGCCGGCAATTGGCCTGCACCGTACGGCATCGTGCTGGTGCTGGACCGGCTGTCGGCGCTGATGCTGGTTCTCGCCAGCAGCGTCGGTTTTGCCTCAGCCTTGTTCGCCACTGCCCGCTGGCACCGCGCCGGCGTGCATTTTCACCCGCTGTTCCAGTTGCAGCTGATGGGCTTGTGCGGTGCTTTTTTGACCGCCGACCTGTTCAATCTGTTCGTGTTTTTCGAGATCATGCTGGCCGCCAGTTACGGTTTGCTGCTGCATGGTTCGGGGCGGGCGCGGGTGCAGTCGGGCTTGCATTTCATTGCCATCAACCTGGCCGCTTCGTCGCTGTTCTTGATCGGCGCCTCGATGCTGTATGGCATTACCGGCACGCTGAACATGGCGGACCTGGCGCAGCGCATCGCCGGGATCGCCGAAGCCGACCGCGCCTTGCTGCATGCGGCCACCGGCATCCTGGCGCTGGCGTTCCTGATCAAGGCGGCGGTGTGGCCGGTCAATTTTTGGCTGGTGCCGGCCTACAGCGCAGCCAGCGCCCCGGTCGGCGCGCTGTTTGCGATCATGACCAAGGTCGGTATCTATGCGATCTTGCGCCTGTGGAGCTTGCTGTTCGGCGTCGAGGCCGGTGCTTCGGCCCAGTTCGGTAGTCTGTGGCTGGTCATCGGCGGCATGCTCACGATGGTGTTCGGCGCCCTCGGGATGCTCGGTTCGCAGCGGCTGAGCCACCTGGCCGGTTATGCCGCGATCCTGTCGTCGGGTTCGCTGGTGGCTGCGATCGGCTTTGGCCAGCCGCAACTGACGGCCGGCTTGCTGTATTACCTGCCCAGTTCGACGCTGGCGATCAGCGCGCTGTTCCTGTTGTCGGACTTGATCGATCGCTGGCGCAACGATGGCACCACCGCGTCGTCGTTTCGGGAAGATGTGCCATTTCTGAACGAGGAACTGGTGCCGACCAGGGGGCTGAATCTGGATGAAGATGAAGAAGTGTTGACGGGACGCGTGATTCCTGCCGCCGTCGCCTTTCTGGGCCTGGCGTTCATGGTGTGCACACTGGTGATCGCCGGCTTGCCGCCGCTGTCGGGCTTCATCGGCAAATTCGCGATGCTGACGGCGTTGCTCAATCCGCTGGGCCTGGGCGCCTCGTTCGGTCTGCAGCCGGGCACCGCCAGCTGGATCTTGTTGACCTTGCTGATCGGTACCGGCATGCTGGCGTTGATTGCGCTCACTCGCCTCGGGATCGCCCATTTCTGGGCCGCCAACGACCGCGCCGATCCCAAGCTGCGCTGGCTGGAGGGCTTGCCGGTGGCCGGTTTGCTGGCCGCCTGCGTCGTCTTGAGCGTGCAAGCGGGTCCGGTGATGGCTTACATGCAAGCCACCGCCGACGTGTTGCACAGTCCTTCGATCTATGTGCAGGCAGTGATGTCGGCCCAGCCTGTGTCGAGTCCGAACGCCGATGACGTGAAGGACGCGCCATGAAGCGCCTGTTGCCTGCGCCGCTATTGTCGATCGCCCTCGTTGCGCTGTGGTTGCTGCTCAATCGCACCCTGAGCCTGGGCCATCTGTTGCTTGCTCTGGTGCTGGCGGTGGCGATTCCAGTGCTGCTGGGTGGCTTGCGCCCGCTGCCGGTGCGCATGCGCAAGCCTGGCGCGGTGCTGCGCCTGATGCTGACAGTGATGATGGACACGCTGCAGTCGAATCTGGCGGTGATCCGTTTGCTGCTGGCGCCTGGAAAAAGACGCCACGCGGCCGGTTTCGTGCGCGTGCAGTTGGATGTACGCGACCCGAATGCGCTGGCGGTGCTGGCCATGATCGTTTGCATCACGCCCGGCACGGCGTGGGCCGAATTGTCGTTTGATCGTGCTACGCTGTTGCTGCATGTGCTGGAGATGGGCGATGCCGACGCG
>CANFGA010000262.1 GCA_947446335.1 Oxalobacteraceae bacterium
CGAAGGCGACAAAACCGGCCCACATCGGGCCCGTTGCAATGCTTTCCAGGCCGGTCATCGCTCTTCCTTCGCGTCAGCGTCGACGGTGATGCGAGCCTGCCCGATGGCACGGTCAGCCGCGCGCTCCTGTTTGGTACCGATCCTGGTGGCATCGGTCAAAAAAACTCCGCTTGCCTGCATGCTGATCTGCATGATGTTCCTCCTAGTAAAAATGACATAGCCATGATAAGTCGGATAAACACATCTAGCAAATCGAATATAATTAAAGAACACATCGAAAAAATCGATCTATCCACGATTGGAATCAACTCAGGAGTGAAAACAGGACATGCCCTCGCTTAACTTCAAGCACTTGCGCTATTTCTGGATGGTGGCCAAGACTGGCAGCATTGCACGCGCCGCCGAGCAGTTGCACCTGACCCCGCAATCGATTTCGGGGCAATTGAGCGAATTTTCCGCCACGCTCGGGGTCGAGTTGTTGCGCCGCACCGGACGCAATCTGGAGCTGACCGACACCGGCCGACGCATCCTCAGTTATGCCGAAGACATTTTCAGCAGCGGAGACGAGTTGCTCGAGATCGTGCGCGATGCGTCGCGCACCACGACGACGACATTTCGCGTGGGGTGCGCCGACTCGGTGTCGAAACTGATTGCCTGCCGCCTGGTCGCGCCCGCGCTCGAACTGGCCGATCCGCTGCGCCTGATTTGCCGCGAAGGACGCCTGGCCAGTCTGTTGGCCGATCTGGCGGTGCACCGGCTCGACCTGATCATCGCCGACCGGCCGATGCCGGCGCATTTGAGCGTGCGTGGCTACAATCACTTGCTGGGCGAAAGCGGCATGACGGTGTTCGCCACGGCCGCGCTGGCAGCCACGCTCGATGGCCCCTTTCCGGGCTGCCTGAACCGGGCCCCGCTGCTGCTGCCGGGCGAAGACTTTGCGATCCATCACCGCCTGCTGCAATGGCTGGGCGACAGCAATCTGCACCCGCGCATCGTCGGCGAATTCGATGACAGCGCCATGATGCAAGCGTTTGGCCAGTCCGGCGCCGGCCTGTTTTTTGCGCCCAGCGTGATTGCGCGCCAGATGTGCGAGCAATACGCGGTGGTGGCGCTGGGCCAGGTCGACACGCTGGTCGAACAAGTTTATGCCATCACCAGCGAACGGCGCCTGAGCCACCCCGCCACCGTCGCCATCAGCCAGACGGCGCGGCGCGGCCTGTTCGCCTGAACAACAAACAAAAACCGAGGAATCAACATGATTGCAGATAGCTACCTGGAACGCATCCACACTTTGCTGGCATCGGGCTCGCGCCAAATTCTGGGCATCGTCGGCCCGCCTGGCTCGGGCAAATCGACGCTGGCGCAACAATTGGCAAAGGCGCTGGGCGAGAAGGCGGTGGTGGTGCCGATGGATGGTTTTCACCTGTCCAATGCCGAACTGGCCAGGCTGCAACGCACGCAGCGCAAGGGCGCAGAAGATACCTTCGACAGCGCAGGCTATCTGGCGTTGCTGCGCCGGATCAAGGCCAATGCATCGGAAGAGACAGTCTACGCGCCGCAATTTGACCGGGAGTTGGAAGAACCGATCGCCGGCGCCATCGCCGTGGAAAATGCCACCCGGCTGATCATCACCGAAGGCAATTACCTGTTGCTGCAGCATGGGCCGTGGGGCCAGGTGAAGTCGTTGCTGGACGAAGCCTGGTATGTCGATGTCGACAGCAACTTGCGTCAATCGCGGCTGATCGAGCGCCATCGGCATTTCGGCAAGACAGACGATGAAGCAAGGGCCTGGGTGGCGAGCACCGACGAACCCAATGCACGGATCATCGAAGCCTCGGCCGCGCGGGCCGATCTGAGATTCAGTTGGTAGACTGGCTCTGCAGAACAGGTCCCGACTAGCCATCCAGCTGCCGCCAGGCAACAGCTTCTTGCGAGGCGGCAACGAGGATCAGCGACCCGACAGGCTCGCCAGAAAGGCGATCAAGTCTGCTCGCTCGGATTCGCTTTCCAAACCGTCATATTTCATCTTTCCACCAGGCAAATATTTCTTCGGACTGGCCACATACTTGGCCAATGTGTCGGCATCCCATGTGAATTGACTGGCACGCATCGCATCGGAATACATGAAGCCTTCGCGCCGGGCGGCTTTTGCGCCAAACACGTGAAAAAGAGATGGGCCTTTCTTGTCCTTGCCCTCTTTCAAGCTGTGGCATTCGGCGCAATGGGTGGCGAAGACGGCAGAGCCCTTGACCGCATCGCCCTGTTGCGCGGCAGCGTGACTGATCCATCCCGATGCGAGCAGGCTCACCATTGCGGTTGAAAAAATACGCATGGCGTAGCATGGATTTTTTTTCATGGTCAGAAGCTGGTCCAGGCAAACAGATACAGCATGTTGTGATCCTTGGCCGAGGCGGTGTCACCAGCGAATTTATTGTAAATCCAGTACTGCGCACCCAAACGGATGTTGGCCCATGCGAAAGGATCCGGGGCCGTGGCTTCTTCCTTGCCCCACGGAGTCCAGTCCAACTGGACCAGATGGCCGCGGCTATCGACCATCGGATCGGAACCATGAGTGGAGAACACCCCTGCACTGGCGCCCCAGGTCTGATTGAAAAAATAGGAGGCATTCAAACGCGACTCTTTCAATCGCGTTACATCTGCGGTTGCGCCAGCGGTTTTCTTTTCGGCGACGTAACTGCCATTGACAGTAAAGATATGCTGCCGGATGCCCAGGAATTGATAGCCGCCATCGATGCCGACGTCGTTGTATTTGTCGCGCGGGGATGACACCGTGCGATCTGGTTCGAGCGAGGCATTCCAGCCGAAGACGCCGACATGGTAAGCCTGACTCTTTTTGTCTTGAAACCAGGCCAAGCGCCAGTAAGCATTGGGGCCGAGCCGTTGCCGGTCCTCGCCACCCAAGCCGAGCCGGCGTTGAAGCGCCGGCGGCATCGAGCGATACGAACCCAATTCGGCGTACACCGCCTTGTCGAACAGCGTGTAGGCAGAAGCGCCCATGACCCGACCTTCAAGGCCGCCGTTGATCAACGTGGCATCGCCTTCGCCCACACCAGCGGGCGATTTAACGAAAGGAAATTTCCACACTGGCATCGAATTGAACGGGTCTTGCACACCGGGATTGTTATTGATGCTCAGCCCGACGATGGCATCCTTGCCCCCGACTTCAATCGCCCTGGCATAGCGTACGTCGGCCTGGTCGAGGCTGTTCGAATGATCAACGCCATTGTGCGTCACCTGAACCAACGCTCCGATGTTCTCGGTGAGCCGGCCAGCGAGAAAAATGGACGCTTCATCCATCAGCACATTGTTGTTGGCATTGAGATGATCTGGCGCCGGATCCTGATCGGCCGCAGTGCGCGACTTCGATATCAAGATCATCGCCGACACCGGGATTTTTTGCGCCTTGCCATCGGTGTCGGTGTACCCGGTGAGCTTGAACATGACGCCGGCAGGCGTCAATTGCGGGCCGAATCCGCCCACGTGGCAAGCAGAGCAATCCATACCGGTTTGCCTGGCAAAACTGGGAAGCGCCTGCGCTTGCGAGGCAAAAAATACCGCAAGCAACAGTGCAACTCGTGCCACCATAGGTCGAGCGCTGCGCATTTTTCGTGCTGAGAGCATGATGACTCCAAAGAATTGATGAAAGTGGTTCACTGTTTTCGATCGGTCATGGTTTCGGACGACGCGAAACAAGCGGCAGCATCGAAGCGAGCACTCCATCACGGCGCACCCAGTGGTGCCACAAGGCGGCCAGGACGTGCAGCGTGACCAGTCCGATCAGCAGCCATGCGCCCCATTCATGCCAATCTTGCAAGGAATCGGCCAGATCAGGATCGGCGGCCACCAATGCTGGAAGGGAAATGAGATTGAACAAAGACACGGCGTGGCCGCGTGCATTCGTCATGGCCCAACCCAGCAATGGCATCGCGAGCAACATCGCATACAAGACCAGGTGGGAAGCCGCACCGGCGAGGCGCAGCGTGGCAGGAAGAACTTCACCGACGTGCTCGCGTCGATGGGTCCAGCGTGCCAGCAGGCGCAAGGCCAGCAGCAACAGCACCAGCAAGCCAAGCTGCCGATGCAGACCAATGATGTTTGCATTCAACGCATCGTCATCGGAAATGTCGTGCAACCAGGCCAAGCCCAGCGCAAAAAAGATGGCCAGCACGGAAATCCAATGTATCGCTCGCACGATTTTAGGCAACGAATTTGTGGCGGGTGGTGTTGACATCAAAGGTTGATCCCTGCGTGAAGTTATGAAGGGCATCTGCCATCGCCTCGCAGGCTGCCATGGGTTTTGTCGTTTCTTTCCTATGCAAAATTGTGCCGTGGGTCAGCGCAATGCATGCCTTCAAGTTTGATGCTTTGATTTGGCAAGAACGATGCCGCGACTGCCGAGTCCTTCACCGCCATGACTTTAGTTAAATTAACCATTTACAAGCTTGATCTAGCACAATGAATGAATAGATAAAAATGCAACTAATTCATGCCCGCGTTGATACAAGCAGTCAGCGACCATGGCGCTGTTACCGTCACGCCTGGCGGTCAACGCCAAAGAAGTACTGCACCATAGGTCAACGCCATCGACCCTGAATCGCGTCATTGACGCACCGATCAAAATTGAGCATGCTGAGCAATCATTCAGGCTGGTCACAATCCGGACTTGCCACCAATCCAAAATCTTGCCCAAGCCCCCCATGACTGTCTCCATCGCACTGATCCAGACTGCTTTTATCGCTGGCAATATCGAGGCCAATGTGGCACGCATCAGCGTTTTTCATCAGATGGCGGCGATCGCGAAAGCCGATCTGGTGATCTTCTCGGAAATGGCCATCACCGGCTATTCGCCCGAAGACTTGATGCTTAACAGAACATTTCAAGACAGCGCCATGCGCGCCGTCGAGCAATGCGCTGCGTTGACGAAAAACGGCCCCGCCATCTTGCTCGGTTCATTGTGGCGTGACGGGGATGGTCTGCATAACGCGGCTTTCCTGATTGAGAACGGCCAGGTCATCCGGCGCCAGTACAAGCATCATCTGCCCAATTACGGCGTATTCGATGAACGACGCTACTTTACCGCCGGCCCGATGCCGGCTCCGGTTCAGTGGCGAGGGATCAAACTCGGTTTGCTCATTTGCGAAGACCTGTGGTTTTTCGATGTCGCGGCCGCTCTAGCGCAAAGCGGCGCCGAACTGCTCATCGCCATCAACGCGTCGCCCTTTGAAACGGGCAAGGCGCGTGCGCGGGAACAAGTTGCAGCATGGCGCAGCGCATTTTCACGAAGGCGC
>CANFGA010000263.1 GCA_947446335.1 Oxalobacteraceae bacterium
CAGCGTGTTGTTGTACGGCGCGATCAAGGACTCGGCTGCGCTGCGCGCCAGCCTGGCGCCGTTGATCGACCGCACCATCGCCGAATTGTCACCGATCGAGCATGGCATCTTGCTGATCGGCGCTTTTGAACTGAAGAATAATCTGGAAATCCCGTACCGCGTCGTCATCAACGAGGCGGTCGAACTGGCCAAGTCATTCGGCGGCATCGACGGTCACAAATACGTCAATGGCGTGCTCGACAAGCTCGCCGGCAGGTTGCGCGAGAGCGAAGTCGGGGCCGACAAGCGGCGCTGATCCACCCATGCGGAAAAGAAAACTTTCCCGCATGGCATTGGTAACGAAGAAGGGGGGTGGAACTTGTGTTCCCCCCCCCTTTTTTTTCATCGCTGCCGATGATTGAATCGATGATTGAATTACAGGCTGGCCAGTTCTTCGTTCTGTGCAGGTACTGGCTTGGGTACCGTTACCGCAACTGCGCGGGTATGGACCGGCACTTTTTTGCCTATCGCTACCTGCTTCAGGCGTGCATATTCAGCCAGCACACGTGAACCGTAACCGGAGTCACTGTCGAAGGCCGCTGCGCCGACGTAAGTCTTCAAGCCTTCCTTGATCGAGCCACCGCGGGTCACGTAATCCTTCAGGATCAGCGAGCCGACGCGGATGTTGGCCGCCGGATTGAGCGCAGCCTTGACGCCACCGAGATCCTGGAAACGGGCATGGTGTATTTTTGACATGACTTGCATCAAGCCTTGCGCGCCGACCGGGCTTTCGGCAAACGGGTTCAAGCCCGATTCGATCGCCATTACCGCCAGGATCAAGAGCGGATCGAGTTTGATTTCATGCGCAGTGATGTAGGCGGTGGAAACGAACATGTCGGCCGCATCACCAGCCACGCGATAGCGTTTGGAAAGCCAGTCGGTGACCCATTGCTGTTGCTTCTCTGAAGCCAGCATGGCTTTTTCCTTGGCCGACAGCAGCACCGGCGCCGGTGTCGCGGCAGCGGCGCTCAGCGGTGCGTCGGGCATGGCTTCGATCGCTTGCGCGATCGATGGGCCGTGCAGCGTGTTGCCCAATTTGTTGGCCAGGTCAGGGCGGGTGATCAGCAATGCGATCAGTGCCACTGCCGAGATGCCAAAAATGGTCAAGCTGTGTTGCGTCGTGCGCAGCAGAGCGCGGGCCGACAGACGCTTCGCACCGGTAGGCGAAACTGGCTGGCTGGCCAAGTGCGGACCACACTGCGTGGCACCATCAAAACGTGTTGTCATTCAATACCCCTGAAATGTCGCGTCGCAAGCGGGTCCGCGCGGCGTATGATCGCAGCGGAGGTGGCTGGTGCCGTGCATCAGAAATGGCATTTGCCGGCGCAAAGGTGCACGCGACAAACGTCGTCATTGCTTGCTTGAGCTGATCGTTCCCTGTGGTATTGGATCAGTCGCAAAACAACTTTTTTCGGGGATAAGGCAGGCGCCTTTTGAAAACACTCCTAAAATGTCATGTGGAGCCCCGACTCCGTGAATGAAGAATGACAGGTAAAATCAAGTCCGCAGACCGCTGTCTTCTTCAAGTTGAGCGAATTGTAAAAGCCAGTTTATATCAAGTCAATACTAACGAATACGTTTGTTATTACTTTTATGTATAACTTTTCATCTTGCATTGTGCCAAAAACCAATTAAATCAATTACTTGCCGCTGGATATGCAATTTCTCCACCCACAATGAAAAAAATTAAAAACAGATGAAATATTCGGATTTGCGTGATTTTATTGCCCAATTACAATCAATTGGCGAGTTAAAGCCCATTTTGCACCCCGTTTCGCCTCATTTGGAGATGACCGAGGTCTGTGACCGCACCTTGCGCGCGGCAGGTCCCGCATTGTTGTTCCAGAATCCGGTGGGCCACACGATACCGGTGCTCGGCAATCTGTTTGGCACCCCGCGCCGGGTGGCGCTGGGCATGGGTGCCGAAAACGTCGGCGAATTGCGCCAGATCGGCCACCTGCTGGCGCGCTTGAAGGAACCCGAGCCGCCCAAGGGTTATCGCGATTTGCTGGGCTTGGGTTCGCTGGTCAAGGCGGTCTGGGACATGTCGCCCAAGGAAGTGCGCGGCGCACCCTGCCACGACATTGTCTGGGAAGGCGACGATGTCGATCTGGGCAAGTTGCCGATCCAGCATTGCTGGCCGGGCGATATCGCCGCTTTGATCACCTGGGGCCTGGTCATCACCAAGGGCCCCAACAAGAAACGCCAGAACCTGGGAATTTATCGCCAGCAGGTGCTCGGGCGCAACAAGGTGATCATGCGCTGGCTCGCGCATCGCGGCGGAGCGCTCGATTTTCGCGAGCATGCGATTCAGAGCAAGGGCCAGCCTTATCCGATCGCGGTCGCGCTTGGCGCCGATCCGGCCACGATACTGGGCGCGGTGACACCGGTGCCCGACAGTTTGTCCGAATACCAGTTCGCCGGATTGCTGCGCGGCAGTCGCACCGAACTGGTCAAGGCGATCGGCAGCGAACTGCGGGTGCCGGCATCAAGCGAAATCGTGCTGGAAGGCCATATCTACCCGGATGCGAACCATCCGACCGGTTACGAGCATGCGCTGGAAGGACCGTTCGGCGACCATACCGGTTATTACAATGAACAAGACAGTTTTCCGGTATTCACGATCGATCGAATCACGATGCGGCGCAATCCGATTTATCATTCGACCTATACCGGCAAACCGCCAGACGAACCTGCGGTGCTCGGCCTGGCGCTCAATGAAGTGTTCGTGCCGCTGCTGCAAAAACAGTTCAGCGAAATCACCGACTTCTACTTGCCGGCCGAAGCGTGCAGCTACCGGATGGCGATCGTGCAGATCAAGAAATCGTATGCCGGCCATGCCAAGCGTGTCATGTTCGGGGTCTGGAGTTTCCTGCGCCAGTTCATGTATACCAAGTTCATCGTCGTGGTCGACGAGGATGTCAATATCCGCGACTGGAAAGAAGTGATCTGGGCCATCACGACCCGGGTCGATCCGATCCGCGACACGACACTGGTCGACAATACGCCGATCGATTACCTCGACTTCGCCTCGCCGGTCAGTGGTCTTGGCAGCAAGATGGGTATCGATGCCACCAACAAGTGGCCAGGAGAAACCAGCCGCGAATGGGGTTCGACCATTGCGATGACGCCGGAAGTGAAGAAGCGGGTCGATGCGATCTGGCAAGAGCTGGGCTTGTAGAGGGCATACCGAGGCTGCTCGATTAGTGTCCCCCGGAATCGGGCAGCTCGGTTATAATAGTATCTGGCGGGCCCCTGCGCATTGTGGCATGGCTAACCTGGTCAGGTCGGGAACGAAGCAGCCACGGCTATTAACCATGAGTGCCGCAGATCAGGCTCGCCTCCCATGATTCATGATTCATGCTGGGTCAAGCATGATCTTTCAAGCCGCCGTCCGGATCAATTTTCCGGTTCAGGCCGGCGAACACCAGCATCCGATGGCGTCACGCCGCTCCACTTTTCCTGAATCTTCAATTTCTGCTGAAGCTGGCTATAATGGTGCCATTCTGCATGGCAGGATTGGCCGCCATTCTTCGCATTTCCCGCTATCTACGGTAAAATTCCAGCATGTCCTATCAAGTCCTCGCCCGTAAATATCGCCCTAAGAATTTCGACACGCTGGTTGGCCAGGAGCACGTAGTGCGTGCGCTGACCCATGCCTTGCACAGCGGCCGCTTGCATCACGCTTATCTGTTTACCGGCACGCGCGGCGTCGGCAAGACGACGCTGTCGCGCATTCTGGCCAAGTCACTCAATTGCATCGGCATCGATGGCAACGGTGGCATCACTGCCCAGCCGTGTGGCGTCTGCGGCGCCTGTACCGCGATCGATGCCGGGCGCTTCGTCGACTACATAGAGATGGATGCGGCATCGAACCGCGGTGTCGAGGAAATGGCGCAGTTGCTCGAGCAAGCCGTGTATGCGCCGTCCAACGCCCGTTTCAAGGTCTACATGATCGACGAAGTTCACATGCTCACCAACCATGCGTTCAACTCGATGCTGAAGACGCTGGAAGAACCGCCTGACCATGTCAAGTTCATCCTGGCGACGACCGACCCGCAAAAAATTCCAGTCACCGTACTGTCGCGCTGCCTTCAGTTCAACCTCAAGCAAATGCCACCGGGCCACATCATCGACCATCTGGACGATATTCTGGGCCAGGAAGGCATCAGCTTTGAGTTGCCTGCGTTGCGCTTGCTGGCCCAGGGCGCGCATGGTTCGATGCGCGATGCGCTGTCGTTGACCGATCAGGCGATCGCTTATGCTGCCGGCAAGGTGACGCTGGACGCAGTGCAGGGCATGCTGGGCGCGCTCGATCAATCCTATCTGGTGCGCCTGCTCGATGCTTTGGCGCAGCAAGATGGCGTCGACTTGCTGGCCGTGGCCGACGAAATGGCGGCGCGCAGCCTGTCCTACAATGGCGCGCTGCAAGACATGGGCACGCTGCTGCACCGCATCGCGCTGGCGCAGACCGTGCCGGCAGCATTGCCGGCCGATTTGCCCGAATATGCCGACATCGTGCGCCTGGCTGCTGTTTTCAGCGCAGAGGAAGTACAGTTGCAGTATCAGATTGTTGTGCACGGGCGCAATGAACTGGGGCTGGCACCGGATGAGTACGCCGGTTTTTCGATGACCTTGCTGCGCATGCTGGCGTTCCGGCCTGGCAACGCCAGTGTCGATGCGGCACCAGTGCAGCCAGTGGCCAGGCCGCCAGCAGCGACCAGGCCGCCAGCTAGTGCTGCCCCGGCGCGCGCCGCCAGCCCTGCGCCAGCCAATGCGGCTGTGGTCAGGTCCTCGGCTGCTGCCCCTGTGCCGGTGGCTGCACCCCCCGTCGTCCCGGCCGTCGCCGCGCCGGCCGCTGCCGCGCCGGTTGTCTCCGCGCCGGCCGCTGCCGCGCCGGCCGTCGCTGCAGTCGGATCGGCCAGGGCTGCCGCGCTGGAAGCGGCGCGCGCCGGCAGTCGACCCGCCGGCCGCAGCGCCGTTGCGCCGTCAGCACCGCCGCCAGCACCAGTTGCTGCGCCGGTGGCAGCCAGACCGGCAGCGGTCGTGGCGAGTCCCGCCGCAGCCAAGGGGCCGGCGCCGTGGGAAGATGACGTTTTGCCGGCGCCTGCTGCAGCAGCAACTGCATCGCGCGCAGCGCAGATTGCACCGGACGACGATCTGCCTTCATGGGTGACCGAATTTTCCGACGCCACGGCGTTAGCCCCGGATCAGCCATCCACCACTATGCGCGTGGCACCGACTGCAGCGTTCGCGCC
>CANFGA010000264.1 GCA_947446335.1 Oxalobacteraceae bacterium
TGGTCCCGGCCGGTCCAGATTGGTGCACGGTAAGCGCAGCCCTGCGTACACCATTAGAGTGGCTCAGTGTGCCTGCAGCCGTCTTGCGCTAAGATGCCTTCTCAGTGAATACAGCAGTATCTACAACATTATCGAACCCAGGAAAAAAGTAATGATGAATGACCAATTGCGCGCGATCGTGCAACGTATGCCAAAAGCAGAATTGCATATCCATATCGAGGGTTCGCTTGAACCCGAGCTCATTTTTGCGCTCGCCGCGCGCAACGGCGTGCAACTGGCCTACGATTCGGTCGATCAATTGCGCCTCGCATATGCGTTCGAGGACTTGCAATCGTTTCTCGATATCTATTATGCCGGCGCCAGCGTCTTGTTGCAGGAGCAGGATTTTTACGACATGACCAGCGCCTACCTGGTGCGCGCCGAGCGCGACCAGGTGCGCCACGCTGAAATCTTTTTCGACCCGCAAACCCACACTGCGCGCGGCGTTGCCATCGCCGATGTCATCAATGGCATCCATCGCGCGTGCCAGGATAGCCCGGTCAGCGCCACGCTGATCTTGTGTTTTTTGCGCCATCTGTCCGAAGACGATGCACTGGCCACGCTGGCGCAGGCATTGCCGCACCGCGACAAACTGGTCGGCATCGGTCTCGATTCTTCCGAGCTCGGCCATCCGCCGGAAAAATTTGCGCGCGTGTTTGCTGCCGCGCGCGACCTGGGCTTGCATCTGGTCGCCCATGCGGGCGAAGAGGGGCCGCCGGCCTATATCGAAAGCGCGCTCGATGTGCTGCACGTCGAGCGCATCGACCATGGTGTGCGCTGTCTGGAAGACGTGGCATTGACGCAGCGCCTGGCGCGCGAGCAGATCGCGCTGACGGTCTGTCCTTTGTCGAACGTCAAGCTGCGCGTGTTTGACAGCATGGCCGCGCACAACCTGATCGCCCTGCTGGACGCCGGCTTGCAAGTGACGATCAATTCGGACGATCCAGCCTATTTCGGCGGCTATTTGAACGATAACTTCATCGCCTGTTTCGAGGCCTTGCCTTTGACGCTAGCGCATGCGCAGCAACTGGCGCGCAGCGGCTTCGAAGCCGCTTTCTTGCCGGCTGCGCAAAAACAGCGTTACCTGGATGAAGTCGATGCCTTCTTCAAGGCCGAGGTCCAGGCATGCTGAAGCTGGCCCTGAACATGACGCGCCGCGACTGGCGCGCCGGACAGTTGCGTTTTTTGCTGATCGCGCTGATCGTGGCCGTTTCCGCGCTCTCGGCGGTCGGTTTTTTCGTCGACCGGATGCGCGCCGGCTTGACCCGCGATGCCCATCAATTGCTGGGCGCCGATCTGGTCATCCGCGCCGACCAGACGATCAATCCGGCCTGGCGCGAGGAAGCGCTGCGACGCGGTTTGCGCATCGCCGAAACGGTTTCCTTCCCCAGCATGGCGCAAGCCGGCGCGGGCGAGCGATCGGTGTCGCAGCTGTCGTCGATCAAGGCAGTATCGCCCGGTTATCCGCTGCGCGGCAAGCTGAAGGTTTCAACTGACTTGGCGCAGGCGATCGACATGGTCGGTAGCGAAACCGATGTCATCCCCGCGCCGGGTACGGTCTGGGTCGATGCGGCGATCCTGACCAGCCTGAAAGTGGGCGTGGGCGATACGCTCAAGCTCGGCGATGCGCAATTCAAGATTGCCCAGTTGATCGCGGCCGAACCCGATCGCGGCACTTCTTTCCTCAATTTCTCGCCGCGCGTGATGTTGCCGCTGGCCGACCTGGAGTCGACCGCGCTGGTGCAATTCGGTTCACGCGTCTCGTACCGGATGCTGCTGGCGGCACCTTCGCAGACCGGCGCCAGCGCGATCGGCGCTTATCAAGGCTGGCTCGAGCAAGCGATCAAGGATGGCAACATCAAGGGCGTGCAGATCGAGTCGCTGGAATCGGGCCGTCCCGAGATGAGCGCCACGCTGGTGCGCGCCGAGCGCTTCCTGTCGCTGGTGGGCCTGTTGTCGGCGATGCTGGCGGCGGTCGCGGTGGCGATGGCGGCGCGCCGCTTCATGCTGGCGCACCTGGATGCGTGTGCGATGCTGCGCTGCCTCGGCTTGACCCAGAATCAGGCCAGCGCGATGTATTTGATCGAATTCTTGCTGGTGGGTCTGGTCGGCAGCGTGATCGGCGTGGCGCTCGGCTTTGTGGGTCACATGGTGCTGCTGCAATTGCTGGGCCAGTTGGTGCAAAACGACTTGCCGCCGGTATCCTGGGTGCCGGCGCTGCAGGGCGTGGCGACCGGCATGATCTTGCTGATCGGCTTTGCCTTGCCGCCGATTTTACAGCTGCGCAATGTGCCGTTCAACCGCGTGATCCGGCGTGAACAGGATGCACCCAAGCCGATGGCGCTGGCCACCTACGGCGTGGGGATCGCCACGTTTGTCGCCTTGCTGTTGTGGCAAGCCGGCGATGTGCAACTGGCGCTGTTGACCGCCGGCGGCTTCCTCGGTGCGCTGGCCGTGTTCGCGCTGGCCGGTTGGCTGGCGCTGAGGACGCTCAAGACGCTGCGCGGTGTGATCAATCATCAGGGCTGGCGCTTTGCGGTGACATCGCTGCAGCGCCGCCCGGGTGCGACCGTGGTCCAGATCGTGTCGCTGGCGCTGGGCTTGATGGCCTTGCTGCTGCTCACCGTCGTGCGCGGCGACCTGATGACGGCCTGGCGCGAGGCGACCCCGCCGGATGCGCCGAACCGCTTCATCATCAACATCATGCCGCAGCAAAAGGAGGCAATCGCGGCACGCCTGGCGCAAGCGGGTGTGGTGCAGGCGCCGCTGTATCCGATGATACGAGGCCGCCTGACGGCAGTGAATGGCAACGCGATCACCCCGGCGACTTACAC
This sequence comes from Oxalobacteraceae bacterium, assembly GCA_947446335.1. Taxonomy (GTDB): domain Bacteria; phylum Pseudomonadota; class Gammaproteobacteria; order Burkholderiales; family Burkholderiaceae_D; genus Janthinobacterium. The sequence goes on from CANFGA010000264.1 coordinate 2,874, forward strand.
CGATGAACGCGCGATCCGCTTGTCCGAGCGCGAGTTCAATCTGTCGACGATGAGCCAGATGCAACAGGAAAACAAGCTGATCGCAGGTCAATGGTTCCTCGATGCACCCGGTGCGCCGGCCGAAGCCTCGGTCGAGGAGGGCATCGCCAAGACGCTGGGGCTCAAGCTCGGCGACACGATGCGCTTCGACATCGCCGGCACCAGCGTGGATGCAAAGGTGACGAGTTTGCGCAAACTCGAATGGGGCTCGATGCGGGTCAATTTCTTTGTCATCATCAATCCGCAAGCGATGCAAGAGATGCCGCAAACCTGGATCACGGCCTTCAATCTGCCCCCCAAGCAGGCCAGTTTGGGCAATGCCTTGATCCGCGATTATCCGAACCTGACCGTGGTCGACATCGGTGGCGTGATCCGGCAAATCGAGGCCGTGCTCGAGCAGGTGGTGCTGGCGGTCCAGTTCCTGTTCCTGTTCACGCTCGCTTCGGGCGCTCTGGTGCTGTATGCCGCACTGATGGGCTCGCAAGGCGAACGCACGCGCGAAGCTGGCTTGTTGCGCGCACTTGGCGCGACGCGGCGCCAACTCGCTCAAGCGCAGCTGATCGAATTCACGCTGGTGGGCGCGATGGCCGGTTTGCTGGCGGCGTCCGGCGCGGCGGCGATGGGCTGGGCGCTGGCCACCTATCAATTCAAGTTCGAATGGAGTTTCGAGCCCACGGTCTGGCTGGCTGGCCTGGTGGTCGGCGCCTTGTGCGCGATCGCCGGCGGCTGGTTGGGTTTGCGCGGGGTCTTGACGCGCCCGCCTCTGGAGAGCTTGCGCGATGCCTGATACCGATGAAAACACGACGCCAACCGTCTACGCCTTGATCGGCGGCGCCGCGCCGCTGCAGGCGGTGGTCGAGCGCTTCTACGACTTGATGGAGCTGGAGCCGGAATTTGCCGGCATCCGCACGCTCCATCCGCCGAGCACGGACGGTTCGCGCGACAAGCTGTTTTGCTTCCTGTCGGGCTGGATGGGCGGCCCCGATCTGTACCAGGAGCGCTACGGCCACCCGCGCCTGCGCGCGCGCCATCTGTCGTACCCGATCGGCACCAGCGAGCGCGACCAGTGGCTGCGCGCGATGGCGTGGGCGATGCAAGATGTCGGCGTCGAAGCGTCGCTCCAGTTGCGCCTGATGGAATCCTTTTATCAGACCGCGGACTGGATGCGCAATAAAGCAGATTAAACCACTCGGACTGAGCGAGACTACCCGATGACACACGATGAATTCCTGATCCTGTTGCTGCTGGCCTGCCTGATCCTTGTGGCTTTGACTGTCTTGCTGTGGCGCAGCCGCGGCAACGCGCTCGACCCTGACCTGTTGCTGGCCCAGCGCCAATACCATGAACAGAGCCAGGAGCTGAGCCTGGAGCGGATCGATCGGGTCGAGCGCGAAGTGCGGATCCAGTTGCAGACCTCGGCCCAGGCCACGCGCCAGGAAATGGGCGCCAGCTTGGCCCAGTTTCATGCCGCCACCGTGCAGCAACTCGACGCCATGCGAACCCAAATCCAGAGCCAGGGCCAGAGCGCGCGCGAGGAGCAGGGCGTGAGCCTGGCGCGCTTTGCCGAGACGATGCGCCAGACGCTGGTCGGCTTGACCGAATCGAATGCGCAGCGCCTGCTCGAGGTGCGCGCCACGCTGGAAGCGCGGATCAAGGATTTGCAGCTTGACAATGGCAGCCGGCTGGAAGAAATGCGCAAGACGGTCGATGAAAAACTGCATGCGACGCTGGAATTGCGCCTCTCCGAATCGTTCAAGCAAGTTTCCGAGCGCCTGGAGCGGGTGCACCAGGGCTTGGGCGAGATGCAGCAACTGGCGATCGGCGTCGGGGATTTGAAGCGCGTGCTGACCAACGTCAAGACGCGCGGCACCTGGGGCGAAGTGCAGCTGGAAATGTTGCTCGAGCAAATGCTGACGGTAGATCAGTATGCAAAGAATGTCGAAACCGTGGCCGGCACCGGCGCGCGCGTCGAATTCGCGCTCAAGCTGCCCGGCACCGTCGATGGCGGGGCCCCGGTCTGGATGCCGATCGATGCCAAGTTTCCCAAGGAACAATACGAGCGCCTGATCGATGCGGCCGAACGGGCCGATGCTGACGGCGTGGCAACGGCCGGGCGCGAGCTTGAACGCGCCGTGCGCATCGAAGCGAAATCGATCGCCGACAAGTATCTGGCGCCACCGCAAACAACCGACTTTGCAATCCTGTTCTTGCCGACCGAAGGCTTGTATGCTGAGGTGATGCGGCGCCCGGGCCTGGCCGACGAGTTGCAGCGGGTGCATCGCGTCAGCATCGCCGGGCCGTCGACCTTGTCGGCGTTGCTGAACAGTTTGCAGATGGGTTTTCGCACGCTGGCGCTGGAAAAGCGCTCATCGGAA
>CANFGA010000265.1 GCA_947446335.1 Oxalobacteraceae bacterium
CGCTGTTGCTGTTCGACATGGAGTTTTCGATCATCGCGCTGATCGGGGTCTTTCTGTTGCTCGGCATCGTCAAGAAAAATGCGATCCTGATCATCGATTTTGCACTCGAAGCCGAGCGTGCACGCGGCTTGACGCCGACCCAGGCAGTGCGCGAAGCGTGCCTGCTGCGTTTCCGGCCGATTCTGATGACGACGCTGGCCGCCGCGCTGGGCGCCTTGCCGCTGGCGATCGGTTTTGGCGAAGGCTCGGAATTGCGCCGTCCGCTCGGCGTGGCCATCATCGGCGGGCTGCTGGTGAGCCAGCTGCTGACGCTGTTGACCACTCCGGTGGTCTATATCCTGCTCGACAAGCTGCGCCACCGCAGCCCGCTTGAGCGCCAATTGAGCCGCCTTCAAGGAACGCAGGAAACTGCCGCACCCACACCACCATGAGCCACACCATCGATCATTCCAGCAAACCTCTGTCGTCGACGCCTCTGCTGGCGCTGCGCGCCAAATGCATCCCACTGGCCATCGTGGCCGCGCTGTCGATGCTGACCGGCTGCGCCGTCGGCCCCGCCTATGAGCGTCCCGATGCGGTACAGCCAAGCAGTTACAAGCAAGCTGCAGGCTGGCTGCCTGCGGCGCCGGCCGATACCTTGGAGCGCGGACCCTGGTGGGAGTTGTTCGGCGACCCGGTGCTGAACCAGATGGCCGACAGCATCGAAGTATCGAACCAGAACGTGGCGGCGGCGATCGCGTCTTATGCCCAGGCACGTGCGCTGGTGCGCGAGCAGCGCGCGGCGCTCTTTCCCAGCGTCGACCTGAGCGGCAGCGGAAACCGCTCCGGCGGCGGCCAGTCCTCGGTCACCTCGACTGCAACCGGCACGCTGGGCGGAGGCGGCGCCAGCAACCAGTTTCGCAGCAGCATAGGCGCCAGTTGGGAGCCCGATATCTGGGGCCGGCTGCGCGCCGGCGTGACCGGCGCCAACGCTGGTTTGGACGCCAGCGCGGCCGATCTGGCGGCGGCGCGTCTGTCGGCCCAGGGCGAACTGGCGATCAATTATTTCTCGCTGCGCCAGACCGATGCCCAGCAAGTGTTGCTGGAGGCGACGGTGCAGGGCTATCAGCGCGTGCTGCAAATCACGCGCAACCGCTTCGAGGCAGGCATCGCGGCCAACGCCGACTTGCTGCAGGCGCAGACCCAGTTGGCCAATGCGCAGGCGGACGCCGTCGGTCTTGTCCGGCAAAGGGCCCAGTTCGAGCATGCGATCGCGATCTTGCTGGGCAAGGCGCCGTTTGACTTCAGCTTGGCCAGTGCGCCCTGGAGCGTGGCGGTGCCCGACGTTCCGCCGGGTCTGCCGTCGACGCTGTTGCAGCGCCGGCCCGACATCGCCGCCTTTGAGCGCCGCGTGGCGGTCGCCAATGAACAGATCGGCATTGCGCGCTCGGCCTATTTTCCCAGCTTGAACCTGACCGGATCGTATGGCTTTGGTGCCAGCGAGGTGGCTTCGCTGTTCAATATCACCAGCAGCGTCTGGGCCATCGGCGCGCAAACGGCGCTCAATTTGTTCGATGCCGGCGCCACCAGCGCGCGCGTCGATGCCGCGCGCGCCGCACACGCCGTGACGGTCGCGCAGTACCGTCAGAGCGTGCTGACCGCCTTTGCCGATGTCGAGAACCAGCTGGCGGCGACCCGCGCCCTGATGCAGCAGCAGGAACTGCGCCGCATCGCATCGAGCTCCGCCGATCAGGTCGAGGAGCAGATGCTGAATCGTTACCGCGCCGGCCAGGTCAGCTATACCGATGTCGTCACCGCTCAGGTCACCGCGTTGACAGCGCGGCGTGCGCTGGTGCAATTGCAGGCCGATCGCCAGACCACGGCGGTGGCGCTGATCCAGTCGCTGGGCGGCGGCTGGTCGGCGCAGTGACCGTGGCCCTTTCCTGTCAGCGAGCGCTGTTGCACCATCGATTGCGTGCCACGTATAATTCAAAAAGTAAGCAAAAAGTATCCAATTACAACATGTTTTTGCCCGTGCGCAGGTGCTACCATGATGACGCTATCCACTCCATCTGACCATCCGGCGTTGAGCCAGGAAATTGCCGAACGCGAGCGTGCGCAAAAGGACTTGCGCGATGCCGAGTGCTTTTTTCAGGCGACCATCGATTCCCTGTCCGACCATGTGCTGGTGCTCGACGAGGCTGGCAGCGTAATCCATGCCAACAAAGCCTGGTGCGATTTTTCCCATTATGCCAGTGCCGGATTCTCTTATCTTCAGATGTGCGAAACCGATCGCCGCTGGCTGGGCAACAGCGGCATCGAGTTTGCTTGCGGCATCCGCAGCGTGATCTGGGGCATGCCACTGGCGTTTTCGCTGGAATACGCCTACTGCGTCGAGCTGCATGCCAATCCGGAGCGCGAGAGCCGCTGGTTTCAGGGCAAGGTCAGCCGCTTTACCGGCGACGGGCCGCCGCGGGTTGTCGTGACGCACATCGATATCACGAAGCGCAAGACGATGGAGCGGGCGCTGCAACAGTCGCAGCGCCAGTTGCGTCAATTGGCCGAGCACCTTGAAACGGCCAAGGAAGATGAGCGCAAGCGCATTTCGCGCGATATCCACGATGAGCTGGGTCAGAATCTGCTGGCCTTGCGGATCGACATTTCGATGCTGGCGGCGCGCACGTCGCATTCCCATCCGCACCTGCACCAGCGCGTGGCCACGGTGCTGGACAATGTCGACGCCACCATCAAGAGCGTGCGCGGGATCATGAACGAATTGCGCCCACTGGCGCTGGACCTGGGGCTGCAAGCCGCGCTGGAATGGCAGGTCCGGGATTTCACGAAACGCAGCGGGATTTTCTGCCAATTGCTGGCACAAGACGAGACCGTGTTCGACGCCATCGGCAGCAAGGTCGACATCGTGCTGTTTCGCATCGTGCAAGAGGGCTTGACCAATGTATTGCGTCATGCCAAGGCCACGCGGGTCGACCTGTCGCTGCAGGCGCAGCACGGGCAACTGATCCTGACCATCCGCGACGATGGCGTCGGCAGCAGCGATGAGCAGGGCAGGGAGAGCCGTGGTTTTGGCTTGATCGGCATCGCCGAGCGCATCGCGGCGCTGGGTGGCGAATTCGATTTCGGCAGCAGCTTGGCGCAGCCCGGTTCTAGTCTGGTCGTGCGCATTCCATTGCCAGACGAATGAACGATAGCCTGAGTTTGGTCGGTTTGGTGACGACGCCGCTGGAATTGATTTCCTTCGTGCTGGCTGCGATCACGGTCTGGCTCAACATCGGCCAGAATCATTGGGCATGGCTGTTTTCGATCCTGTCGTCGGCCACCTATGCGCTGGTATTTTTCGACGCCAGACTGTATGGCGATACCGGGCTGCAACTGGTGTTCATCGCGCTGTCGCTCTGGGGCTGGCACCAGTGGCTCAAGGTCAGAGTCAAGGCTGACAGCAACACCGATGCTGCTTTGCATGTATCGCGCCTGAACGCACGCGCTTGGTGGCTGTCGGCGAGCGCCTGGTTGGCCGGCTTTGTTGCATTGGCCTGGTTCTTGCACCGCTATACCGACAGCGATGTGCCGCGCATCGATGCCTTCCTGACCGCCGGCAGCTTGCTCGGGCAATGGCTGCTGGCGCAAAAGAAATTGGAAACCTGGTATGTCTGGATCGTCGTCGATCTGCTCTATGTCGGCCTGTATCTGTACAAGAGCCTGATGCTGACCGCGATCCTGTATGCAATCTTCGTTGCGCTGGCGCTGGCCGGCTTGCGCGCATGGCAACGCTCAGAGCGGAGCCTGGCATGACGACAGTGCTGCGCGTGGCGATTCTGGGCGCCGAATCGTCCGGCAAGTCGACGCTGGCTGGTGCGCTGGCGGCGCGCCACCACAGCCTGTGGGTACCCGAATTCCTGCGCGAATTCGTCGACCAGCACCAGCGCGTGCCGCGCGAAGAAGACCAGTTCCTGATCGCCAGCACCCAGGTGCAGCGCGAGCAGATACTGGAGCAGCGCTTGCAGCAGCGATCAAGCAGCAGCTTCCTGTTTTGCGACACCACGCCGTTGATGACGGCGCTCTACAGCCGCTGTTATTTCGCGCGCATCGACCCGGACCTGGAACAACTGGCCAGCCGCCATGCGTATGACATCACACTGGTCACAGCGCCGGACGGGCCGTGGGTGGCCGATGGCTTGCAGCGCGAATCGGCGGCGGTGCGCCAGCAGATACACTGGCAATTGCTGCAGGAACTCGCTGCGCGCGGCATCGCCTTTCTGCAAGTGGAGGGCACGCTGCAGCAGCGTTTGCTGCAGGTCGAACCGTTGCTGGCCGGGTTCAGAAACTCATCTGTGCTGACAGCTTGAAGGTGCGCGGCGCGCCCGGGAACAGGTAACCGCCCAGCACCGGCGTGACGTCGCGCCAGTAGAACTTGTCGAATGCATTGTCGACATTGGCTCGCAAGATGGTCGGCGTGCCCGCTACTCGGATGGCATAGGCCAGGCCCAGATCGAACAGATGGTAGCCCGGCACCATCACCGTGTTTTCATTGTCGAAGGCTTTTTTGCCGGAATAGCGCCAGGTCGAGTTCAGCTTCAGACCTGCCAATTGCGGCACTGCATAGTCGGCATGCAACGCCGACTTGAAGGTGGCGACGTTGGGTACGCGCTTGCCGTCGAGGGTGATCTGACCGGTGCCGCTCTGGCTGGTGTTGAGCGCGGCAGCGGAAAAGCCCAGCGTCAGGTCGGGTGTGGCGCGGGCCTGGACCGAGAGTTCCAGGCCGCGGTTGCGGGCCTGACCGTTGCGCACATAGTCATTGTTGGCATCCACGTATTCGAGGCCCTTGCGGATCTCGAACAGCGCAACGGCCACTTGCAGGTTGCGCGCCAGGTCGGCCTTGATCCCGAGTTCGACCTGCTTCGACTTGCTCGCCGACAATGCCGCGCCGTAGTTGTTCGATCCTAACTGGGCGATGCTGCCATGCTCGAGCCCCTGCGACACGACGCCATACACGCTCACGTTTTCTTGCAGGTAATGCATTAGCGCCAGGTTGGGCAGCAGGAAATTTTCATCCGTGCGTGCGTCCGGCACATCGGCTGCGATGAACTGCTTGCGCTTCACTTGCACATGGCGCACGCCGGCATGCAGCTTCCATTGCAGGTTGAAGCTGACGATGTCCTGGGCGAACACGGCGCGTTCCTGTTCGCTGCGGCGCTCGCTGACCGGACCGGATGTGCCGCCTGTGGCAGGCACGATCGCAGCTTGGTAGATGTTGCTGGTGCCGGC
>CANFGA010000266.1 GCA_947446335.1 Oxalobacteraceae bacterium
CTTGCGCACTTTCGACCACGCCGCTTTGCATCATGCGCTCTTGCGCAGCCGCTCGGTCTACTGCGTCTTCATTTACGATGAAGACATACTGGCGCACTTGCCGCGCGTTGACCGCCGCGTCGAATTCATTCACGCCTGCATCGCGGAACTGGCGCAGGAATTGGCACAGCTGGGCGGTCAATTGATCGTGCGCCACGCACATTCGGTCGCGGCGATCGTGCAACTGGCCGACGAACTCGGCGTCGATGCCGTCTTCGCCAACCACGATTACGAACCACAAGCGATCGCGCGCGATGAGGCCGTGGCCGAGGCGCTGCGCGCAAGCGGGCGGCAATGGCTGAGCTTCAAGGATCAGGTGATCTTTGAAAAAGACGAAGTCTTGACCTTGTCGGACAAGCCTTTTTCCGTGTTCACGCCCTACAAGAACGCGTGGCTGAAAAAAATGCATGCGGATCCATCGGTGCTGGCGCCCTTCGATATCGAGTCCCATGTCCAACGCCTGGCGCCACCGATACCGCAGGCGCCGCTGCCAACGCTGGGCGAACTCGGCTTCGAGCAAACCAATCTGGCCGAACTGGCGATTCCCACAGGCATGGCAGGCGCGAACCGGCTGTTCGAAGACTTCTTGCCGCGCATCGCCAACTACGGCACCGCGCGCGATTTTCCGGCCTTGAAAGGGCCGTCGTATCTGTCGCTGCACCTGCGCTTTGGCACGCTGTCGGTGCGCCACCTGGTGCGCACGGTGGTGCAATTGATGGCCAATGGCGCCGGCGGTGCCGGCGCGCCGGTCTGGCTGGCTGAATTGATCTGGCGCGAGTTTTATCAGATGATCTTGTATCAGCATCCGCGCGTGGTCAATGGCGCATTCAAGCCCGCCTATGACGCGATCGAGTGGGAAAGCGGGCCCAAGGCCGATGAGGCATTTGCAGCTTGGTGCCAAGGGCGCACCGGCTATCCGCTGGTCGATGCAGCGATGGCGCAACTGAACCGGACCGGCTACATGCACAACCGCTTGCGCATGGTTACTGCCTGCTTCCTGATCAAGGATCTGGGCATCGACTGGCGCCGCGGCGAGCGCTATTTTGCCCAGCATTTGAACGACTTCGAGCTGGCATCGAACAATGGCGGCTGGCAATGGGCATCCTCGTCCGGCTGCGATGCTCAGCCGTATTTCCGCATTTTCAACCCGCTGACGCAATCGGAAAAATTCGATGGCGCCGGGCGTTTCATCCGGCGCTACCTGCCGCAACTGGCCGCGCTGGGCGACAAGGAAATCCACGCGCCGTGGCTGGTGCCGACCATGCTGCTGGACCAGAAAAAAATATCCCTGGGACGCGATTATCCGCACCCGATCGTGCAGCACGATGTCGCGCGCAAGGAAACGCTGGCGCGCTACGCCGTCGTCAAGGTCGCAGGCCCCGGCGATCTGTAGCTCAAGGCGCCAGCGCGCCGTTGGCGCCTTGCATGGTGCGCCCCGCGCGCAAGGCGCGGCCGGTCGGTGCCAGTCGCACCAGCGCCAGGTCGCTCTGCAGCGCGCGCGTCCAGCTGGCCTGCTGTTGCAAATGGCGGCTGCCGATCTCGACACCGTGCATCAAGTTGCGATGCACGCTGGCGACGTCGCTGACGCTGTCGGCCATGATGCGCGTCAATTCCTGCAAGCGGGCGCAGCGGTCGAACTCGATCGGATCGAATTGGCCGGCGTTGGCAATCGCCATGCGCGCAGCGATCTGGGCCTCGGCTTGCATTTCGACATCGCGCAACTGGCGCCGCAAGCGGCTCAGACTGGTCGAAAAATCGGATAGCGTGGCGCGCAGCGTAACCACATCCTGTTCCAGACTGACGCGCGTGCTCGATACGGCGCCGGCCTGGCGCGCGATGCGGCCCAGGATATCGGCGCGCACCCGCAGCAGCGCCACTCTGGGCGGTGCATCAAGCGATGGCTGCGCCGCGTCAAGCGCTTCGACCGGCGCCAGCTCGGGCGCCGGCGCAGCCGTGCGCGGGGTCGTTTGCAACTGGACGCGCAATTGCTGCAGCGCGGCGAGCAACTCGCTCTGCCCGGCCGGCAAGTCGCCCAGCGCAAAATGGTGCAGCATCAGCTTGCTGCATTCGAGCACGCGCTCCAACAGGGAACGCTGCGTCAGGCTCAACACCAGTGCCGGCGCTGCGCGTGCGCGCGCGCCATGCAGCGCCATTTCCAGCGCTTGCGCCAATTGCCGCATGGCATGAAAACCGATCGCGCCCGAGGTCTCGGCCAGCGTGCGCGCAGCCAGCAATGCCGGACCGCTGGCAGCGCGTTGCGGTTCATGGCACCACTCGCCGAAATCCTGGGTCAGCAAGCGCAGCAACAAGTCGGCGCCGGGCAGATAGGCGCGGTGCGCAGCCACGCTGATGGCCAGCTTGCCGATCTGTAGCATCGGTTCGGCCTGCGCCGCGCCTGCCGCCGGCAGCAGCGGAAAACCGATCACGTTGGAAGGCCACGCTGCGCCATCCTCATCGGCAGAAACGGATACCGGGCGCTCATAGCGCCTGGCCTCGAAATCCGGCGGCACCATCCCTGCGAGCCGGTAGCCGCACAGCAATTGCTGGACGATGCCCTGCCCTGCCGGCGGCGCATGGGCTGCGATGAAAAACAGCGCATCGCGCAGCATGGCTTCGGGCAACTCGCTGCCGCCCTGGCTCTGGCGCCGCATCTGCAAATTGATCAAACCAAACAATTGCTTCACGTATAAGCTGCGCACCAGTTGGCCACCGGCGACCAGCTCGGCGAAACCTTGCAAAGCGCACCAGAAGGTGCGCGCCGCGGCATCCGCCTGGGCCTGCGCCACTTGCGCGACGACATCGCGCAATACGCCCGCATGCACGGTCGTCATCGTGTCCTCTTTCATGAAGGACAACAGCGATTTTTCAAAGCGCTGGCGCCAGGCCGGATAATCCGCCGCGATCGGTTCAAGCGCAGGTTCGATGACGACCGCCAGCGTCAGATCGGGAAAAAACAAGTCAGCCGGATGGATCCGTGCGCTGCCGAGCAACGCCAGCACTGGCTGGTAATAAGGAAACAGCCGCACCGGCTGGACCGGTGCGCTTGAGGCATCAAGCTGCTGCACATGGTCGCCCAGCGCCTGCACCAGGTCGAGCACCGTTTGCCCATGCGCGGCGCTGTAATCGAGCGTGCCATCGGTAAAGCGCTGCAGCGCCAGCGCCACCGCATCCAGCAGCAACCCGGCGCCGTCGACCGTTTGCAGCGCGCCAGCGGCTTGCTGCAGATGGCTTTGAGCTTGCTGCAGCAAGCCGGCGCGCAGTGCCAAGGTGCCAGCGAGCGCATCCGTCAAGGCGCCGCCGGCGTGCTCCAGCGCAGCGAGCACAGCGACCAGCGCGCCCGGCGCGCGCGCGGCAGGAAGAAGGGAACTGCGCTGCACATCTGTAAAGTCGGTCATGCTTGCCTCGTCGATTCAAATGCAGCGCAGACGCTGCAGCAGACTGTCGGGTAACCGTTACAACACCACCATCTCGAAGTCATCCTTGCGCGCGCCGCATTCCGGGCAAGTCCAGTTCATCGGCACATCTTCCCAACGCGTACCGGGTGCAATCTGCTCGTCGGGCAAGCCGGCTGCCTCGTCATAGACCCAGCCGCAAATGAGACACATCCACGTACGGTATTGCTGCGTTGTTTGCTGACTGCTCACGTTGTCCCACCTATCAAGTAAAATGCTGAATTAGGCATATTAATCTACCAGCCGTGCAAAACCAAACTTCTCCACTGATACTCTGCTTCGGCGTCTCCGATCCGGTCGGCGCAATCGGCATCCAGGCCGACCTGGCCACCTTTTCCGCTCTAGGCAGCCATGGCTTGTCGGTCACCACCGCGTTGCTGATCTGCGACAGTGCGCGCATCGAAGCGACTCAGGAGATCGAACCAGGCTGGGTTTCGGACCAGGCCAGGGTGCTGCTGGAAGACATGGAAATCGCCGCGATCAAGATCGGTGCGCTGGGCGGCATCGAACATGTGACGGCGATCGCCGAAATCGTGTCCGACTATCCCGACGTGCCCCTGATCCTCGATCCATTCATCTCGTCGTTGCCGGAACAGGGCCAGGACAGTGCCGACATGCTGATGGCGCTGCGCCAGTTGCTGATCCCGCAAGCGACGCTGCTGATGCTGTCCCAGGTCGAACTCGAGCGCCTGGCAGAAACCTGGCGCGATGACGAAGATGGCAGCGACGGCAGCGACGGCAGCGACGCAGATACGCTGCAAGACGATGTCACTCACTTGCTGGACCTGGGTTGCCAATTCGTGCTCTTGACCGGCACCCCGGCGCAGCATGGCGGCGCGACCGGCATCAAGGCCAGCGCCAATACCTTGTATGGCAGCGAAGGCATCGTGCGCCACGACAGCTGGCAGCATTTGACCGGCCCTTTCGTGGGCGCCGGCAGTACCTTGTCGGCAGCGATTGCGGCCCTGATGGCGCGCGGCATCGACGCGTCCGACGCAGTGCTGCAGGCGCAGCAATATACGGCGGGAACGCTGCTCCATGCGCAGCGCTTGGGCATGGGAAAACTGGTGCCGAACCGGTTTTTCCTGTGGCACGCGGCCCACGACGACACCGATGACGCTGACGACAGCGACACCCCAGCCTGACTGCGGCCTCAAGCCGTTGCCAGGATCACCATCACCCTCAGGGATAGCAAACATGACATCGACCTCCAACAACGACACGCTGTTCGCACGCGCCCAGAAAACCACGCCCGGCGGCGTCAACTCGCCGGTGCGCGCCTTCCGCTCGGTCGGCGGCACGCCGCGCTTCATCACGCGCGCGGAAGGCCCGTATTTCTGGGATGCCGACGACAAGCGCTACATCGATTACATTGGTTCCTGGGGCCCGGCCATCGTCGGCCACGCCCATCCGGAAGTGGTCAAGGCGGTGCAGGATGCGGCCGCGCGCGGCTTGAGCTTCGGCGCGCCGACGCTGGGTGAGATCGAGATGGCCGAGGAAATTTGCAAGCTGGTGCCCTCGATCGAGCAACTGCGCCTGGTCTCGTCGGGCACCGAAGCGACGATGAGCGCGCTGCGTCTGGCGCGCGGCGCCACCGGGCGCGACCGCATCATCAAGTTCGAAGGCTGCTACCACGGCCACGCCGATTCGCTGCTGGTGAAAGCGGGCAGCGGTCTGCTGACCTTCGGCAATCCGACCTCGGCCGGCGTGCCCGAAGACTTCGTCAAGCACACCTTGGTGCTCGACTA
>CANFGA010000267.1 GCA_947446335.1 Oxalobacteraceae bacterium
CGCCTGGGCACCGAGAAATTCATGGTCGATGGCCGTCACACCGGCACCGGCGGGGGCAACCACGCCACGCTGGGCGGCGCCACCGCCGAGGATAGCCCGATGCTGCGCCGTCCGGATCTGCTGAAAAGCCTGATCACGTACTGGCAAAATCATCCTGCGCTGTCTTACCTGTTCTCGGGCACCTTCATCGGACCGACCAGCCAGGCGCCGCGCGTCGATGAAGCACGCGACGACAACTTGTATGAATTGGCGATCGCGTTCCAGCAAATGGACCAGGTGCTGCCGACGATGCAAGAGGGCGACATGCCGTGGATGGTCGACCGTTTGCTGCGCAATTTGCTGGTCGACTTGACCGGCAATACGCACCGCTCGGAGTTTTCGATCGACAAGCTGTATTCGCCCGATGGTCCGACCGGCCGCTTGGGCTTGGTCGAGTTCCGCGCCTTCGAAATGCCGCCGCATGAGCGCATGAGCCTGCTGCAAATGCTGCTGCTGCGCGCTCTGGTGGCGCGTTTCTGGGTTCAGCCTTACCAGGCCAAGCTGGTGCATTGGGGCACGGCCTTGCACGATCGCTGGATGTTGCCGCATTTCGTGGCGCAAGACATGCGCGACGTGGCCCGGGATTTGCGCGCGGCCGGCTATGCGTTCGAGGATTCCTGGTTCGATCCCTTCATCGAATTTCGTTTCCCGCGCTTCGGCACGGTCGTCTACGAAGGCGTCGAGATGGAATTGCGCCAGGCGATCGAACCGTGGAATGTGCTGGGCGAGGAAATGGCCGCCGGCGGCACCGCGCGCTATGTCGATTCATCGGTCGAGCGCATGCAATTGCTGGTGCGCGGCTTGACCGACGGGCGCCACGTGATCGCTTGCAATGGCCGCATGCTGCCCTTGCATCCGACCGGCATTCCGGGCGAATTCGTCGCCGGCGTGCGTTTTCGGGCATGGAGCCCATGGTCGGCGCTGCATCCGACCATCAAGGTCCATGCGCCATTGACGTTCGACCTGGTCGATACCTGGAGCGGACGCGCCATCGGCGGTTGCACCTATCACGTGGTGCACCCGGGCGGACGCAGCGAAGTCGGATCCCCGGTCAATGCGAACGCGGCAGAAGCGCGCCGTTTTGCCCGCTTCTGGGCCCACGGCCATACGCCGGGTCCGATGACGGTGGTCAAGGAAGCGCTCAATCCGAGCTTCCCGATGACGCTCGATTTGCGTTGGCAGCCCGATTGATCGAAGCGGATTAATCGAGATCAAGGCGCTGATATAATCAGGGGCGCGGGCCATCAGGCCCGCGCCCCTGATTAATTTTTGCGCCCTCGATGGGTGAAATTGAACGAACGTATGGATAATAAACTGCTCGCCACCTACCTGGCATCCACCAATGGTTACGACGAAATGCTGGACCCGTCGGGCCAGCCGCGCCAGCACTGGCGTGCGATGCTCGATAGCCTGTCCGCTGACACGTCTGACACGATGCGCCAGCGCTTTGACATGGTGCAGCGCCAAGTGCATGAAAATGGCGTCACCTATAATGTCCATGCCGATGCCAAGGGTACGCAGCGGGCCTGGGATTTGAATGTGCTGCCGTTGATCTTGCCGCATGCGGAGTGGCGCGAGATCGAAGCAGCAGTGATTCAGCGCGCCACGCTGCTCAATCAGATATTGGGCGACGTGTATGGCGCGCAGACGATGCTGGCCGAAGGCTTGTTGCCGCCGGCGTTGATTCACGGCCATGCCGGTTTCTTGCGCCCGGCCCACGGTATTGCGCACAAGGATGGCATCGCGCTGCATTTTTATGCGATCGACATGGCGCGCGGCCCCGATGGGCGCTGGTGGGCTCTCGCCGACCGCACGCAGGCGCCTTCTGGTGCCGGCTATGCGCTGGAAAATCGGTCCATCATCGGCCGCACTTTCCCGGAGCTGCTGCGCGATTTGAAAGTGCAGCCCTTGAACGCATTTTTCAACACGATGCGCGACAGTCTGGCTCATTGGGGCCGCTTGTGCGCGCGCAATGGCAATGTGCCGCTGCGCAACGGCGAGTCGCCGTTGATCGTGCTGTTGACCTCCGGCCCGTATAACGAAACGTATTACGAGCAAGCTTACCTGTCGCGCCACCTCGGCTTGCCGCTGGTCGAAGGCGGCGATCTGACGGTGCGCAACGGCATCGTCTGGCTGAAAGCCTTGTCCGGATTGCAGCGCGTGCACGTGATCATGCGCCGGGTCGACGATGAATTTTGCGATCCACTGGAACTGCGCACCGATTCCGCGCTCGGCGTGCCCGGCTTGACCGAGGCCGCCCGGCGCGGCAATGTACTCGTTGCCAATAGCCTGGGATCGAGCCTGCTGGAGTCGGGTGCGTTGCTCGGCTTCTTGCCGGCGCTGTGCAAGCGCTTGCTGGGCGAACCGTTGAAAATGCCATCGGTGGCAACCTGGTGGTGCGGCCAGGAGGCCGCCCTGGAGCAGGTGATCGAGAAATTCGACAAGCTCATCATCAAGCCGAGCTTCTCGCAGTTGCGCCAGCTGGCGATCTTCGGCCAGGATTTGCAAGGCGATGCGCGTGCCGCGTTCATCGCCAAGATGCGCGCCAAACCGAACAATTACGTGGCCCAGGAATTGGTGCGCCTGTCGCAGGCGCCGGTCTGGGAGCATGGTGCATCGAGCGCCCTGGGCGCGCGCGCGATCGGCTTGCGGGTCTTCGCCTGCGCCACGCCCAATGGTTATGTGGTGATGCCGGGCGGCTTGACCCGGGTCGCGACCGGACCCGATGCGCGCGTGCTGACGATGCAACTGGGTGGGGGCAGCAAGGATACCTGGGTCCAGGCCAACAGCGTGCCGCACGATGCACACAAACCGCTGCGGCGCAGCATCACCAGCCCGGACCTGATCCGCGACGACACGCATCTGTCGAGCCGGATGGCAGAAAACATGTTCTGGTTCGGTCGCCACACGGTCCGTTGCGACAATATCGGGCGCTTGCTGCGAGTTGCCCTCAATATCTTGTTCGATGCCAGATCCGGCGACAAGGGCGCCGAATGGCCGACCGTTGCCGCCTTGTGCTCATGGTTTCATTTGATCGATATCAAGGAGCCGGAAGCGGCGCCTGCGCCGGCAGCGACGCCGTCTGCGCCGAGCCAGGGTCAGACTCAAAGCCAGGGCCAAACGCAGAGCCCGGCGCCGGCAGAGCCGGTGGCGGAAATCAGCGATGCCGAAATCGAGGCGGCCTTGTTGCTGGCGGTCGTCTCGATCGATGTTCCTGGCCTCGCCAGGCAGCAGCAGCAGCTCTACTATACCGCGAGCCATTTGCGTGAGCGCCTGTCGGTCGACAACTGGCGCGCACTGAACCGGATGGAAGAGCGCGGCGTCACGCCGGGCCAGCCATTGTCGCAGTCTGAAGCGATGACGATACTCGACGATGCGGCAGCGTCCTTGATGACGATGGCCGGTTTTGCGCTCGATGGCATGACGCGTGATCTGGGCTGGCGCTTCCTGTCGTTCGGGCGCCGTCTGGAGCGGCTGCAATTTCAAAGCATCGTGTTGCAATCTGCGCTGGAGATGGATGCCAATGGCAGCCTGGACTGGCTGCTGGAGTTGTCCGACAGTATCGTCACTTACCGTTCGCGGTATCGGGCCCAGCCCGAATGGTTGCCGGTGCTCGATCTGCTGGTGCTGGACTCCAGCAACCCGCGCTCGATCCTGTTTCAGCTCGATGGCGTGATCGAGAGCTTGAAGAAAATTGGGCGCAGCTATGGCCCCTGTGGCGAGGAGCAATTGATTCCCCTGATGAAGGAATTGCTGGCCCTCAATGCGGAAACGGACTTGTATTTCGGCAATGAGCGATTGATCAATCTGCTGCATCGCATTAATGTGGCCAGCGAAGCGATCTCGGAACACATCGGCTTGCAGTTTTTCAGCTATACGGGGGATCACCAGCACAGGACAAAGAAATGAACGACAAAGTGAACAATAAAGTCAACGACAGCCAGCAACCGGTGCCGCAAGGTCTCTGCGCGCGTTACAACGTGATCCACGAAACCCGTTATTCTTACCAGAGCATGGTCACGCTGTCGCAGCAATACCTGCACATGACGCCGCGCTCGTTTCCGTATCAAGAAACCGAGTCGCATGTGATCTGGGTCGAGCCGACCGAGGAAGATGGCGTCGATGGCGTCGATTACTTTGGCAACCTGACGCGCCATATTGCCATCACCTCACCGCACAAGCAGCTGCTGGTGCATGCCGAATTCACGGTCGTGTTGGCGCCGCGCCACAGTCTGGAAAAAATCAAGGGCACGCCGCCGTGGGAAAGCTTGCGCGATCTGATGCGGCAAGAGCGCAATCCCGAGACGCTGGCGGCGGTGCCGTACTTGTACGGGTCGCCCCATGTCAGTTTCAGCCGCGAACTCGAAGACTACGCGCGCCTGAGCTATACCCCGGGTCGAGCGCATCTCGACGCCGCGCTCGATCTGACCCAGCGCATCTTCGAAGACTTTGAATTCGATGGCAAGGCGACCGATATTTCGACCCCGCTCGAACAGGTGCTCAAAGGCCGGCGCGGCGTCTGCCAGGATTTTGCCCAGCTGATGATCGGCTGCCTGCGCATTCTGGGATTGCCGGCGCGTTACGTCAGCGGCTACATCCTGACCCATCCGCCGGCCGGCCAGCCGCGCATGATAGGCGCCGATGCATCCCATGCCTGGGTTTCGGTCTTTTGTCCGGGGCTGGGCTGGGTCGATTTCGATCCGACCAACCGCTGCCTGGTGCAGAGCGAACACATCACGCTCGGTTGGGGCCGCGATTTCAGCGATGTCACGCCGATGCGCGGCATCGTGCTCGGCGGCGGGGAGCAGGACCTCGAAGTCATGGTCACCGTCACGCCGCTGGCGCTCGATGGGGGCGACACGAACGAAGACGATTGAGTGCGCACTGGCTGATCGCGCGCCGGTCGTGCGCCTATCGTGCGCCTATCGTGTTATATTGCTTGCAAAATAGACACCATTTGAGCGGATAACCCTGTCCGCCGCCACTCATCGAACCATGCAGCGACTTGCCCCCAGCGCGAGTGCTGCCACACAAACAGGAAATCACCATGCGTCAACTTTCTACCAGCGGCCAACAGATGATGGACGACATCGCCAGACGCCACGGCTTCAGCGTCGATGCCGTGCTCAGCATGCTGCAATCGGTCATCAACGGCAACGGC
>CANFGA010000268.1 GCA_947446335.1 Oxalobacteraceae bacterium
CATGCGTATCTGAAGATCACATCGCGCGCACAACTGCAGCAGGCGCTGCTTGATCCTGCGCTGGCAGCACTGCCGCGCCTGCTGCTGGGCGGGGGCAGCAACATCTTGCTCACGCAAGACTTCGATGGTCTGGTGCTGCACATGGCCAGCAGCGGCATCGAGATCGTTGCCAGCGACGCGTTTGATCCTGACATCCACTACGTTTGCGCCGCCGCCGGCGAAAACTGGCACGGTTTTGTCATGTGGACGCTGGCGCAAGGCTTGGGTGGCCTGGAAAACCTGGCGCTGATTCCGGGTACCGTGGGCGCGGCCCCGATCCAGAATATCGGCGCGTACGGAGTCGAGATCAAGGATTACTTGCACAGCGTGACCGTGTTCGATGGCGACAGCGGCCAAACGCGCGTGATGGATCGGGCTGCTTGCCGGCTCGCTTATCGCGACAGCATCTTCAAGCATGCCGACGGGCGCGCGCTGGTGATACTGGATGTGACCTTCGCTCTGCCGAAAAACTGGCAACCGCAATTGCGTTACGCCGAATTGGCGCAGGCGCTAGGCGAAATCGCGGCGCCGACTGCGCGCGAGATCGCCGACGCAGTGATTGCGATCCGGCGTCGCAAATTGCCCGATCCTGCCGTGATCGGCAATGCGGGCAGTTTTTTCAAGAATCCGGTGGTATCAACCGAGCAGTGCGCGTCGCTGCTGAAGGAGTTTCCGGCGCTGGTGCACCATGCGCAAGGAGATGGCAGCGAAAAACTGGCGGCCGGATGGCTGATTGATCAGTGTGGCTGGAAGGGCAAGAATCTGGGCCCGGCCGGGGTCTATCCGAAACAGGCGCTGGTGTTGGTCAACAACGGTGGCGCCAGCGGCTGGGACATCGTCAAGCTGGCTCAGGCGATACAGGCCGATGTGCTGGCCAGGTACGGCGTGCGGCTGGAGCCGGAGCCGGTATTCGTCTGAGTTCTTGCAATCTAGCCGTAGTGGCAGACGTAATCGAGCGTTTCCAGCGTCTCGATATCGAAATGGGTGTTGGCGCCGACCTGGAATTGCTGGCCTGCCTCGTACAGACTCCATTCGGTGGCATCGGCCAGGCGCACCTTGCACTTGCCGGAGACGATTTCCATGATTTCCGGCGCGCCGGTGTTGAACGTCAGCTTTGATGCAAAGATGACGCCGATGCTTTTCTTGCTGCCGTCCGGAAACAGCACGGTGTGGGAGATGCATTTGCCATCGAAATAGATCGATGCTTTCTTGACGACGCTGACATTGTCCAGTTGTGTGCTCATTGCTTTTCCTTGGGTCGAATCGTTGGTCGGTCGCCATCCGGCCTGGCCGGCGGCGCTCGCGCATCGTAACCCAATCGTTGCTTTTGTTCCAGCCTGAAATGCTGATCTGACATGGCTGCTGAAGCCGCAGCTGTGGCCGCTGCATGCTTGATCACAAGGCGGCACATCGATTGATCGGCATCAAGTCGGCAGCGGCATCATCCCGACATGCTGTTCCCCATCGATTTGCTCTTGCCATGTTGAATTCATGCTGAACCCCGGAACCGACGATCCATGCATCCGCTCTGCAGCCGAGGTCGCAGCCGATCTGGGGACCGATCCGGTGCTCGGCTTGACGCCCGAGCAAGCCGCGCAGCGGCTGCTGGCAAACGGGCCCAATGCGCTGGCCCGGTCGCTGCCAGCGCCTTTGTGGCTTCGCCTGTTGCCGCACTTCCAGAATCCGCTGATTTACCTGTTGCTGGGCGCCGTTGTCATCACGCTGATGATCTGGGGTATCGATGGCTTTCCCGGTTGGCCGGTCGATGCGATCGTCATCGTGGCCATCATCGTCTTCAATGCAGTGCTGGGTTATCTGCAGGAAGCCAAAGCCGAGCATGCGATCGCGGCGCTGGCCCGGATGACGACGGTGATGTCCGGCGTGATCCGCTGCGGCCAAGTGCTGCGCATCCCCAGCGTCGACTTGGTGCGCGGCGACCTTCTGTTGCTCAGCGAAGGCGATGCGGTGGGCGCCGATGCGCGTCTGGTCGAGGCCAGTTCGCTGCGGATGCAGCAAGCCGCGCTGACCGGCGAGAGCGAAGCGGTGGTCAAGAATGCCGCAGTATTGGGAGCGCCTGCTGTGCTGGCCGAGCGCGCCAACATGGTTTTCAAGGGCACTGCGGTGGCGCGCGGCAGTGCGCGCGCGATCGTCACCGCCACCGGCATGGCGACCGAGGTCGGGGCGATCGCCGGCATGCTGGCTGCAGCCGAAGAGCAAGTGACGCCGCTGCAAAAAGAGTTGCAGTCGATCGCGCGCATGCTGGGCGGCGCGGTGATCGCCATTTGCCTGCTGGTGATGGCGATCATCTCGTTGGTGTCCGGCGTCGACAGCGCCTCTGACGCCGGCGCTTTGCTGCTGTTCGGCGTTGCGCTGGCGGTGGCGGCAGTGCCCGAAGGCTTGCCGGCGATTCTGTCGGTGGTGCTGGCGCTCGGCGCACAGCGCATCGCTCGGCGCCATGCGATCATCAAGAGGCTGTCATCGGTCGAGACGCTGGGCTCGGCCTCGGTGATTTGCGTCGACAAGACCGGCACCTTGACCCGCTCCGAGATGACGATACAGCGCACGATGACCGCCTCAGGTGGCACCCGCGTGAGCGGCGTCGGCTATGCGCCACACGGGCAATTCGAGCATGAAGGCGCTGCCTTGCAAGCGGGGCCTTTGCACGCCGAACACATCGTGCTGCTCGGCGCAGGCAGCTTGGCGGGCAATGCCGACTTGCGCGAGGGCGAGGGCGGCATCTGGGAAATTCGCGGCGATCCGACCGAAGCGGCCTTCCTGGTGGCCGAGCGCAAGCTTGGCGTGCACCAGCGCCGCATGCAGCGCTTCGAGCGTGTCGCCGAGATCGCGTTCACGTCCGAGCGCAAGATGATGTCGACCATCGCCATCGATCACGAGGATGGCGCTGCGCTGGTATTGATCAGCAAGGGCGCGCCCGACATCTTGCTGGAGCGCTGCACCAGGATGCGGGTCGGGATGGCCGTGGTGCTGCTCACGCCAGCGCTGCGCGCACGCGCGCTGGCCGACGTGGACTTGTTGTCGGATGAGGCGCTGCGCACGCTGGCAGTGGCTTACCGGCCCTTGGCGGCGGGCGAGGGCGTGGCAGGCAAGCTGGAGCCAGGGCTGCAGCCAGGATTGGAACATGGGCTGGAAGCAGGACTGGAACCTGAGTTGGAGCAGGATCTGATCTATGTCGGCAGCGTCGGCATCATCGATCCGCCGCGCCCCGAAGCGAGACCGGCGATCCTGGAGGCGCAGCGGGCCGGCATCCGGATTGTCATGCTTACTGGCGACCATCCGCGCACGGCGGCGCGCATTGCGGCCGATCTGGGCATCGTCGCTCCCGGCACTGCTGCCGTGAGCCCGGTGCAGCTCGATGCGCTGGATGACGCCGCTTTCGCGCAAGCGGTGCGCCACACCTCGGTTTTTGCACGGGTGGCGCCGCTGCACAAACTGCGTATCGTCGCCGCGTTGCAAGCGAACGGCGAGATCGTGGCGATGACCGGCGATGGCGTCAACGATGCGCCGGCGCTGAAGGCAGCCGATATCGGCGTGGCGATGGGCATCACCGGCACCGAAGTGGCGAAGGAGGCGGCCAGGATGATCTTGTTGGATGATAATTTTGCCACCATCATCGCGGCGGTGCGCGAGGGGCGGGCGATCTTCGACAATATCCGCAAGTTCTTGCGCTATCTGTTGTCGTCGAACATGGGCGAGGTGCTGACCGTGTTCCTGGGCGTGCTCGGCGCGCGGTGGATCGGGCTGGTCGATGTTAGCGGCGAGGTGCTGCTGCCGCTGCTGGCGACGCAAATCTTGTGGATCAATCTGATCACCGATTCGGCTCCGGCGCTGGCGCTGGGGCTCGATCCGCACACCGACGATCTGATGGCGCGCCCGCCGCGTCGCCCTGGCCAGCGCTGCATCGATGGCCCGATGTGGGCTGGCGTGCTGCAAGTGGGTCTGGTGATGGCGCTGGTGACGCTGCTGACGATCGATATCTGCCTGCCCGGCGGGATGATCGAAGGCGCGCAGAGCCTGGACAGCGCGCGCAGCGCCGGCTTCACGGTGCTGGTGTTTGGCCAGTTGTTCAATTGCTTCAATGCCAGGTCGGAAACGCGCAGCGCCTTGCACCGGCTCTGGGTCAACCGGGCTCTGTGGGCTGCGGTGCTGCTGTCGGTGCTGCTGCAAGTTGCGGTGGTCGAACTGCCAGTGCTGAACCTGGCCTTTGACACGGTACCCATGGGCTTGCAGCAATGGCTGCTGTGCGCGGCGATGAGCAGCACCGTGCTGTGGTGCACCGAGTTGCGCAAGCTGGTGGTGCGCTGGCGAGACCGATGATCCCGCTTTGCGTCAAACCAAAAAAAAGCCGCCATGCAGGTTCGCATGGCGGCCTTTCTGCTGATGCAGTGGAACTTATTGGCCGCGTTTTTCGCGCGCGATCGCTGCAATGCGCATGCGCAGCGCATTGAGCTTGATGAAGCCGCCGGCATCAGCCTGGTTGTAGGCGCCGCCGTCTTCGTCGAAGGTCGCGATGTTCATGTCGAACAGCGAATCGGTCTTCGAATCACGGGCAACGACGATCACATTGCCCTTGTACAGCTTCAGGCGCACCCAGCCGTTCACGCATTGCTGGGTATGGTCGATCAGGGTTTGCAGCGCGATACGCTCCGGCGCCCACCAGTAACCGTTGTAGATCATCGATGCGTAGCGCGGCATCAGATCATCTTTCAAATGCGCCACTTCCCGGTCCAGCGTGATCGATTCGATCGCGCGGTGGGCGCGCAGCATGATGGTACCGCCCGGGGTTTCGTAGCAGCCGCGCGACTTCATGCCGACGTAGCGGTTTTCCACCAGATCGAGGCGGCCGATGCCGTGCTTGCCGCCGACGCGGTTCAATTCGGTCAGCACTGCGGCCGGCGTCATGCGCGCGCCGTTGAGGGCGACGATGTCGCCTTTTTCGTATTCGATGTCCAGGTATTCCGGGCTATCTGGCGCAGCTTCCGGGCTGACGGTCCAGCGCCACATCGATTCCTCGGCTTCGGCGCTCGGGTTTTCCAGATGCCGGCCTTCGAAGCTGATGTGCAACAAGTTGGCGTCCATCGAATACGGTGCGCCGCCATTCTTGTGCTTCATGTCGATTTCGATGCC
>CANFGA010000269.1 GCA_947446335.1 Oxalobacteraceae bacterium
AAAAGCTTCGCCAGCATCGCCGCAGTCTGGCTGGCCAGTCATCAAGCCAACGGGGCACCCGCCGTCAGCGCTTCGGGCAGCGGCTTGATGGCCAAGATGTTCGATGAAAACCTGTGGCCTTTGACGCTGCAGCATGTCTCGCTGGTGCTGTTTTCCATGTTGTTGGCCTGCGCCATCGGCATTCCGCTCGGGTTGCTGGCGGCATTCTTGCCGCGCTGGCGACAAGGTGTGCTGGCGCTGGTCGGCGTATTGCAAACGGTGCCATCGCTGGCGCTCTTGGCGATGCTGATCCCGCTGATGGGGCGGATCGGCACTTGGCCGGCGTTGGTGGCGCTGTTCGTGTATGCGTTGTTGCCGATCGTGCGCAATACCTGCACCGGCATGCTGCAAGTGCCGCCCGGTTTGCGTCAGGCGGCGCTGGCGCTGGGGCTGCGACGGCGCGATCGCTTGCTGTACATCGATTTGCCGCTGGCCTTGCCGGTGATTCTGGCCGGCGTCAAGACGGCGGCGGTGATGTGCGTGGGCACCGCGACGATCGCCGCCTTCATCGGCGCCGGCGGTTACGGCGAACGGATCACGATCGGGCTGGCGCTCAATGACAACGACATGCTGCTCGCCGGCGCGATACCGGCCGCCGTGCTGGCGCTGCTGACTCAGGGCGTGTTCGAATGGATCGAACGCCGCGCGACGCGAGGCCAACTGTCAAAGTGATTGGAGCCTGGAACGCATCCGGATCACGCTGCTGTGCAAGATGCGCAGCGCATGGTTCTCGCGTTGCGTGGCAGCAATGCTGGCATCTTGCCGATGCAGGCTGGTCCAATCGATGCAATTGAGCTGCTTTAGCCGCGAGCGCACACGGCAAAAAAAATGAATGAGGTAATTTGCCGCTGGTTTCATGTCGGAACTCCTGGTGTGGTTGGCTCTGGAGTCATTCTGTTCGATAGTGCAGTGCACCATTTTGCGAAAAATCAACTATTGCCGTGTGTCTAATGAGCTTGCATACAGTCATGCAAGTAACCATTTCCTGCCAGAGGTAAGCAATTGTAAGCAGCGGCTGCGGTGCCATGCCGGCACGCTATAGTCTGCGGGTTGATTCAATTCCCCTCCCACTAACAACGGGTTTCCCCACGGCATCATGTCCGTGGGTTTTTTTTGCCTGTTGGTGCCTGGCACCACCTGCGCACGCTTGAAAAGACGACTGGTCTATTTTATTGTATGATGCTGCATGACCACGAACCAGCACACCAAACATGCCGATGTGCGACAGCACATACTCGATACCGCCAAGCCCATCATTCTGGGGCGGGGGTTTTCAGCGGTCGGCTTGAATCAGATATTGAGTGCGGCAGATGTGCCCAAGGGTTCCTTCTACCATTATTTCAAATCCAAGGAGTTGTTCGGCGAAGCGTTGCTGGATAGTTACTTTTCCGATTATCTGGCGCGGCTCGACCAATTGCTGACCCAAACTGGCAGCAGCGCGGCGCAGAATCTGATCCGGTACTGGAGCGGATGGCTGGAAACCCAGTGTGGCGCAGGGCTAGACGGCAAGTGCCTCGTCGTCAAGCTCGGCGGCGAAGTAAGCGACCTGTCCGAAGCGATGCGCGTGGCGCTGCAGCGCGGCACGGGCAGCATCATCGCCCGCCTGGCCGAGTGCATCCGCCAAGGGGTGGCAGATAGGTCGCTGCACGCCAGCATCGACGCCGAGCCGACCGCCCAGACCCTGTACGGGATGTGGCTAGGTGCGACGCTGCTGACCAAGATGCGCAACGATGGCAGCGCGCTCGAAGGGGCGATGGATGCGACGCTGGCCTTGCTCGATTTACCAGCAATGATTAAAAACTAACAACACCGGTTGACAGCATCGGATGGACAACAAGACGTCTTTGTCTGAAATCTAGCCGACCGGTCTATTTTATTGGAGCATGCATGAACAATTTTGACTTTTACAATCCGACCAAAATCATCTTCGGCGCCGACACGGTGGCTCGCCTGAACGACATGGTGCCACCAGAGGCGCGCGTGCTGATCCTGTTCGGCGGCGCCAGCGCCAGCAAGAATGGCACGCTCGCCGAAGTGCGCAGCGCGCTCGGTGCGCGCACGGTGCACGAATTCGGCGGCATCGAAGCCAATCCGAGCTATGAAACGATGATTGAAGCGATCACCGTGGCGCGGCGCGAAAAAATCGATTTCCTGCTCGCAGTCGGCGGCGGATCGGTGATCGATGGCACCAAGTTCGTCGCCGCAGCGGCCCGTTTCGATGGCGAACCGTGGGAAATCATGGAGGCCGGTGGCAAGAACGTGACCAGCGCCTTGCCTTTTGCTACCGTGCTGACCTTGCCTGCGACCGGTTCCGAAATGAACAATGGCGCAGTCATCATGCGCAAGGCGACCCAGGCCAAGCTGGCTTTTCGCAGCCCATTGGTGTTTCCGCAGTTTTCGATCCTCGATCCGAGCAAGACCTTCAGCTTGCCGCCAACCCAGATCGCGAATGGCGCGGCCGATGCCTTTGTCCACGTACTGGAGCAATACCTGACCTATCCGGTGCAGGCGCTGGTCCAGGACCGCTTTGCCGAAGGCTTGTTGCAAACTCTGGTCGAGGTCGGGCCGCAAGCGCTGGCCACGCCGCAAGACTACGACACTCGTGCCAACTTGATGTGGGTGGCGACGCTGGCGTTGAATGGCGTGATCGGCGCCGGTGTGCCGCAGGATTGGGCCACGCACATGATCGGCCATGAATTGACCGCGCTGCACGGCATCGACCATGCGCGCACCCTGGCAATCGTGCTGCCTTCGCTGCTGCATGTGCAGCGCGCCGGCAAGCACGCCAAGCTGCTGCAATACGCGAGCCGCGTCTGGCACATCACCGAAGGCAGCGAAGAGCAGCGTATCGCTGCCGCCATCGAGCGCACCCGCGGGTTCTTTGAAGAACTCGGCATCAAGACCCGCTTGTCCGACTATGGGCTGGATCGCTCTGCCATCCCCGCCATCATTGCCCAACTCGATGCGCACGGGATGACTGCGCTGGGCGAGCACCGGGATGTTACTCTTGATGTCAGCCGGACCATACTCGAAGGCGCGCTCTAGGATTTCATCGGATGCCGGACACACCGTGTGCCGGCATCATCATTCACTTTTCACTTCAGTGAGGCAAGAACCATGACAACCACAACGAACCGCAGCATCGTATTGAATTCGCGTCCGGTCGGCGTTCCGACCCTGGCCAATTTCCGTCTTGCAGAAAGCAGTGTGCCGGCGCCAGCCGCAGGCCAGGTGCTGCTGCGCACCTTGTACATGTCGCTCGATCCGTACATGCGCGGCCGGATGAATGATGGGCCATCGTATGTACCAGGCATCGAGGTCGGCGCCGCGATGGGCGGCGGCACCGTGTCGCGCGTGCAAGAATCCCAACATCCCAATTTCAAGCCAGGCGATCTGGTGCTCGGCGACAGCGGCTGGCAGGAATATGAACTCTCCGATGGCACCGGCTTGACCAAGCTCGCTGCCGACATGGCGCAGCCATCGCGCGCGCTTGGCGTGCTCGGCATGCCAGGCTTCACCGCTTATGTCGGCTTGCTCGACATCGGCCAGCCGCAAGCGGGCGAAACCGTAGTGGTCGCCGCAGCGAGCGGCGCGGTGGGCTCCATCGTGGGCCAGATCGCCAAGCTGCAGGGTTGCCGCGTGGTCGGTGTTGCCGGCGGCGCCGAGAAATGCCGTTACGTGGTCGAAGAACTGGGCTTCGATGTCTGTCTCGATCACCGCAGCGCCGATTTTGCGCAGCAACTCGCTGCCGCTTGCCCATCGGGCATCGATGTCTATTTCGAGAGCGTGGGCGGGCTGGTCTTCGATGCGGTGCTGCCGCTGCTGAACGTGGCAGCCCGGATTCCGCTGTGCGGCTTGATCTCGCACTATAACGACACGGCCTTGCCGGTTGGCCCGGACCGTCTCGGTTTGCTGACCCGCACGATACTGACCAAGCGCCTGAAAATCCAGGGCTTCATCATCTTCGACCATTACGAAAAGCGCCACAGCGCGTTCTTCAGCCAGATGACCACATGGTTGAGCGAAGGCAAGATCAAGTTCCGCGAAGATATCGTCGACGGCCTTGAAAACGCGCCGCAAGCTTTCCTCGGCCTGCTCGAAGGCAAGAACTTCGGCAAGCTGGTCGTGCGCGTCAGCCAGGACTGATGCCAGCCGCTTTCCCCTTTACTGACAAGGACTTGACATGAAAATACTGATGGTGCTTACCTCGCACGACCAGCTCGGCAACACCGGCCAAAAAACCGGTTTCTGGCTCGAGGAGTTCGCCGCCCCTTACTATGTATTCAAGGACGGTGGGGCTGACATCACGCTGGTGTCGCCGCTGGGCGGCCAGCCGCCGCTGGACCCGAAGAGCGACGATCCGACCGCGCAAACTGCAGCCACGCTGCGCTTCAAGGCCGATCCGGACGCGCAAGCGGTGCTGGCCAACACGGCCCGGCTGGAGCAAGTGAGCGCCTTTGCTTTCGATGCCGTGTTTTACCCCGGCGGTCATGGTCCGCTGTGGGATCTGGCCGAAGACCGGTCGTCGATCGCGCTGATCGAGGCGATGCTGGCGGCCGGCAAGCCGGTAGCAGCGGTCTGCCATGCGCCCGGTGTGTTGCGCCATGTTAAGTCGGTCGATGGCAAGTTCGTGGTGGACGGCAAGACGGTGACCGGCTTCACAAACACCGAGGAAGAAGCGGTCGGCTTGACGCAGATCGTGCCTTTTCTGGTCGAGGACATGCTCAAGAAAAGTGGCGGCCATTACGTCAAGCTGGCCGACTGGCAACCCCATGTCGTCAGCGATGGCTTGCTGATCACCGGGCAAAACCCGGCATCATCGGAGCCCGCTGCAAAGGCGCTGCTGGCCAAACTGGCCAGGGCGCGGGCTTGATCTGAAATAAAGGCGTTAGCGCGGGGTGGCTTCCGGAGCGGCTTCCGGAGCGGCGTCCCGGGCCGGACCGTGGCCCTGGGCGGCTGCGCGCCGGCGCCACAGTTCAGCCTGGGCCGGATCCATGGCTTGCCCTTTGCCCGTTTGCAGCATCACCGACAGCGCGTATTGGGCATCGGCGTCGCCCGCTTCAGCCGCCTGGCGAAACAATTTTCCGGCGCCATCGAGATCGCGCGTCATCCCTTGCCCCGCTTCCATCATC
>CANFGA010000270.1 GCA_947446335.1 Oxalobacteraceae bacterium
CAAGTCGGCAATCACATCGGCCGTGCCCTGCAGTGCAACGCGCGCTTCATCGACCCACGACACCAGCGTGCCGGTCGATATCGACAAGCCGTACAGGTCTTGAATCAATTCGGCGGCGCGCGCATACGGCAGCATCTGCCCCTGAATCAGATGGACGGCCAGCGCGCGTACGTTCGGGCCGTATTGGACTGCCTCATTCAGGCCAACCGGAAAGTTGCTGACATGCACTTGGCCACAGGTGCAGACCACTTCCAGCGTGCGATGTTCGACGACATCGAAAGTCATCGTGGGCACGTCGAACACTTGGCGGCGCTCCGCAATCTGCGCCTGGTCCAGCGGCAACGGATGGCGGCAACGATGGCATTGCTCCGGCAGCGGATGGTTCAGCGTTTCGCTCGGCTGAGCGGCCTGCTTGAGCGTTGTTCCTTTGTGCCCCGGTTGGCCACCGGGAGGCTTGCCGGATGCTTCGCGCAGCGAGCGGGTCTTCTTGGCCAAGCCATCCGACGACGGTGGCAAACTGGAGTTGTGACTGGTCTTGCGCACCTTCGATTCGAGCGCATCCAGACGCGCCAGCAGCGTCAGGATAAGAATGTCCTTCTCCTCGTTGGTGAGGCCAGAAAGATTGGGCTGCGGTGGTTTTTGTGCCATGGCTTTCATGATGGACCGCTTCAGAATTGTTTACAACCGTTTTTTATTGCGGCCATTGCCGCTGAACAGTCACCAATTGCGGTGGGTAACAAGTACGATATTTTTCACTGTGCTGGTTCGCTGACTAACAGTAACACTCAGAGGGAAGGAGCGACTGTATGACACTACCTATGTTTCCTACAGGCTTTCCCGACGAATATTTCTCGTCGATTATTGGCCGATATCATTTGATGAAGGTGAACCGAACGGACCGTTACACGTTTCGGGAGTTGTTCAATTCGGTGCCTTTCAAGCTGGGCCAGTGGATACCACCGCATCTTGAGGAATTCACCGAAAGCATTGCCTGTCCATCGCTGGTTGAGCGCCTGCTTGAGCGGCACACGCTATTGCCACTTTTGCGAATTTTTTGCGGATTTGATTTTCAATTTTTCCCGGATAGTCCGCAGCCGCCGAAGCCGGTTGGCCGTGTTCCGAGGCGATCGCTTGGCAATGCCAGTGCGACGCAGATTTGTGAACGCTGCGTGCGTGATGATATTGACGAATTTGGGATGCCATTCTTTCATCTCAGTCAACAGATCCCGGGCGTAATGGTCTGCCATAAACACGGCACACGTTTGCTTACTGCATGCCCTATCTGCCATTGCCCATTCGACGAACTTTCCAAGCTGACCCTGGTACCCTGGGAACCTTGCGGTAGTTGCTACTATCGATTGGGCTCAAAGATCAGCGACGTGACAGATGGCGTTTCGGCCGTTGAGCATGACTTTTCCAAATTCTGCCGGGATCTGCTTAAATCAAAACTGGCGGCAGTCTCCGAAACCACACTGGGTGACGTTTACTGGAAAAAAATTTCGGAACTCGGTATCACGAGGAAAACGGTAGTTGACCGAGTTAGCTTGACTGCATTGATCGAGGAACACTATGGCAGTGAAATGCTGACCAGGGTCGATCATGCCTACCGCACGAATCGAACTTTCTTCTGGGTTCGTACGGGAAGTGCTGACATGCACATTTATCCAATGACGCGCCATCTGTTGACGGCGAATTTTGTTTTTGGTGACGCAGCCCAGTTTCTACGGCAAATAGAAGTTCAGCAAGCGGTTGAGCACACTGAACGCCCTGATCATGCGCAGGACAAAAATGCGTATGAAAAAAAGCCAGTTCAGACGACCGGCGTGAGCAGGCGCTCTGGCCCAGCCGTCCATGAGGACACGGCGACAACCGAAAAGCGAGCGGAATTGCTCGCCTTGCTGATGCACAAAAAACCGTGGCCGATTCCGTTGCTTTGGCAAAAAAAACGTTCGCTGATGAAATTTCTTGTCCAGAACGACCGCGAGTGGTTCGATGCGCTGTTATCCGGAGTGAAAACAGATGGGATTCCAGCAGATGTGAAGGCCGATCTGTGCCTCAAACAGCAGATGAAGGACGATATGCTGGCCAAGCGCATCACCGAAAAATTGATGGGTTTCTATGCGTCCAAGGCAAAGCCAGTCAAAGGCACAAAATCTTGCTTGTTGCGCGTGACTGAAGGAACAGTGGATATTTTTAACACTAGCAATTATCCCAAGACTGCAGCGATGATATTGAAATTTGTCGAATCAAACTGGCATTTCTATGCGCGCCGATTGTTCTGGTGCCTCAATGAATTCGCAGATACGGGTATCACTTCCATGAGCGCGTTACTGATGGTGGCTGGACTGGAATATCGGTGAGGATTGCGGCTAATCGAGTATTTCCTGGAAAAGAATTGGTTGCGAACAGATGTCCTTGAAACGTCATCCATTGCCGAGATACTGAAGAAGCAAGGTATTCGCCGAGATTGGGAGGGGCCTCAACCATGGGACAGCTTTGGTCCTCCGGTTGGCCGTGCTTACATCCCGAAATCGCGACGGGGCTTAGCCGAAAACAATGCGGAAAAACATGTATGAATAATTTTTTTGGCAAAGGCGGATCTACAATTGGAAAGACATGTCAGGTTATGCGATCTGGGTCATGTCGTTATACATAAGTCAGCCGAGTCGTAAGCGTGACGCCTGCACCGTCGTTGACATGAGCACTGCGATAGTGCAGTCGATTTAGTCCGTATTTTTCTTCAACTGGCCCGCGACATTCCACGGCAGCAGTTCGTCGATGCGATTGATTTGATGATCGGCGATGTGGGTCAGCACATGGCGCAAGTATGCCTTCGGATCAATGCCGTTGAGCTTGGCGCTTACGATCAGCGAGTACATGGCGGCGGCCCGTTCGCCGCCGCTATCGGAACCGAGGAACATGAAGTTCTTGCGGCCCAGGGCAACGCCACGCAGCGCATTTTCGGCGATGTTGTTGTCGATTTCGACGACGCCATCCTCGCAGTAATACACCAATGCCTGCCACTGGTTGAGCATGTAATTGATCGCCTTGGTCGTGTCAGACTGCGTCGACAGAGTCAGCAGTCGGGTGCGCAGCCAGACCTCGAAATCGTCCAGCAGAGGACGCGATTGTTCCTGTCGTATGCGCTTGCGCCAGTCCGGCAACTTGCCGCGGATCTGCTCTTCAATTGCATACAGTTCGCCGATGCGGCGCAGCGCCTCGGTCGTGGTGACGGTTTCTTTGCGCACATGCAGATCGTGAATCTTGCGGCGGGCGTGCGCCATGCAGGCCGCTTCGCGCACATTGCCATCGGCAAATACCTTGTCATAGCCCGCGAACGCATCGGCTTGAAGCACGCCTTTGAAATCGGCCAGATGCGTCTGCGGATGAATGCCCTGGCGGTTCGGCGTATAAGCGAACCAAGCCGCCGGCGCTGCCGTCGAGCCCGAGCGTCTGTCGTCGCGCACATACACCCACATGCGCGCAATCTTGGTCTGGCCATTGCCGGGCGTGAGCACCGGCATCGTGGTGTCGTCCGAATGGACTTTGCCCGGTTGCAGCACATAGCGTTGCAACGCTTCGACCAACGGGCGCATCAAGGCGCTGCAAGCACCGACCCAGCGCGCCATCGTCGAGCGATCCAGTTCGACGCCATCTCTGGCATAAATCGCCGCTTGCCGGTACAGAGGTTGATGGTCAGCGAATTTCGACACCAGGATCTGGGCCAGCAAGCCCGGACCGGCGATACCGCGCTCAATCGGACGGCTTGGAGCCGGCGCTTGCACGATGCGATCGCAGCAGGCGCATGCCTTCTTGCGCCGTACGGTGCGGATCACCTTGAAGGCGGCGTCGATGATTTCCAGTTGTTCCGAGACATCTTCACCGAGTACTTTAAGTTCGCCGCCGCAGGCGGCGCAAGCTTGTTCGTCCGGATCAATGATGCGCTCGTCGCGCACCAGGTGCTCGGGCAAAGGCTTGCGCGGCGACTTGGTCCGGGTCGGCGTTGGCGACGTTTCGACTTCTTCGGCAGCACCATCCTCGGCGATCAAGTCTTCCAGCCGGGTTTCTAGTTGCTCTATCTTGCGGTCGATCTTCTCGGATTTGCGGCCAAATTGCATACGCTTGAGCTTGGCGATCTGGAGCTTGAGTTGCTCGATTTCCAGCGTGCGCACGCTGAGCGCCTGCTCCAAAGTCGAGACGGTGTCGAGCAACCGGCGCACTTCGCCATCGCGCGCCAGCAGCAGTGCTTTCAGGGCGGCAATATCATCGGGAAGGTGATCATGGAGAGGCATGCGCGCAGTTTACCTGCATGCCTCTCTGTTTACAATACCGACAACGGCGTCCAGGTCCGGTCCGGTTGTTTCCAGTTGATTCCTTCGAGCAGCATCGACAGTTGGGCCTGCGTCAAGTGCACCTTGCCACTGCTCGCTTTCGGCCAGATGAAGTAGCCATGCTCGAGCCGTTTGGCCAGCAGACAAAGGCCATCGCCGGTCGACCAGAGTACCTTGACGACGTTGCCGCGCCGGCCACGAAAGACAAAGACATGGCCACTAAATGGATCGTCGGCCAGCGCCGTTTCAACCTTGGCAGCGAGGCCATTGAAACCGCAGCGCATGTCGGTGACGCCGGCGGCGAGCCAGATCCGGGTACCAGCAGGCAAGCCGATCATCGCAGCAAGTGCCCCAGAACGAGCGTCAATGTCGCCGCATCGACACACCCCTCAAGACGCAGTTTCGCCTTGCCGACGGCAAGATGAATCACGCCGACCGGTCCCGTCATTGTTTCGCTGGCGACTGTCGGTGGAGCCGAACTCGGCGGCAATTCTGTCAGCACGACCTGCAACAGTTGGCTATCCTGACTCGACTCGATGTCGAGCAGGCCATCCTTGTAGAGTTTGCGCCAGGCAAATACCTGGTTGGCATTGATGTCATGCTCGCGCGCGACCAGCGAAACGGAAGAGCCGGCAGCCAGCGACTGTTCGACGACGGCGCGCTTGAAGTCGACCGGATGATGGCGGTAGCTGCTGCGCTTCGCACGGCCAGAAGAGGATTGAATGATTGTGTCCATAATAAAATTTGTGGGCACAAATTATTCGTGCCTTCAGTCTCAATAATGGACAAATCGGGATGCGTTGAACAGACGGTGCTGGCGCACCGCTTAC
>CANFGA010000271.1 GCA_947446335.1 Oxalobacteraceae bacterium
CCGAACACCGCGTCGTTGCCATTTTCCAGCAGCGATTCGGTGCTGGCCCGGGCCAGGTCGGTGGCGTTCGCAGCGTTGGTGTCGCGGCTGACGATGCGCGCCGTCAGAACGCGCGCGTCAGCGAGATCGCCGCGCGCCAGCGCTTGCGCGATCGGCAGATGATGCTCGCGCAAGCTGCGCAGTGCGATGCAAAAATACAGCATCAGCGCATGCAACAGAAACCCCGGCCAGCCCATCCAGATTTGTACGCTGCAGATCCAGGTGCACAGCGCGACCGGCGGCAGCACCGCCAGCAGCCATGCGCTTGCACCCTTGGCTTGCTTCCAGCGGCCGCGATTGAGACGGTTTTCGATCGCGCCGGCCAGCTTGCCAAAGCCGACCAGAGGATGCCAGCGCCTTGTCTCGCCCAGCAACAAGTCGAGCAAGACGCTGGCGCCCATCAGCAGCGCGATCGCGGTCATCGACAAGCCGCTCAGCATGGGCTCTCTTTCAATACCAGAGGCAAGCCGGCCACGATCAAGAGCGCGCGATCACAGCGCGCCGCGACCGCCTGGTTCAGGCGGCCGGCTTCATCGGCGAAGCGGCGCGACAGCGCCCCCCACGGGACGATCCCCATCCCGACTTCGTTCGAGACCAGGATCAGCTCGCCCCCGGCGGCGCCGACTTCGTCCAGTGCGCTCAGAAAAACGCTGCGCTCGGTCTCGAACCGCGCCGGCAGTGCGATGTCGCCTACCTCGGGATGCTCGACGCCCTCGGACAGCATCAGGTTCGTCAGCCACAGCGTCAGGCAGTCGACCAGCACCACGCGCCCCGGCGTGCACCACTGGCGCAGCGCCGCGCCCAGCATCAACGGCTGTTCGACGGTGATCCAGGTGGCCGGGCGGCGTGCGCGATGGTGCAAGATGCGCTGCGCCATCTCGGCATCGCCAGCACCGGCGGTCGCGATGTAGACGACTTCACCGCCAGCTTCGATGGCGATGCGTTCGGCATGCGCGCTCTTGCCCGAGCGTGCGCCGCCCAGAATCAGCGTGCGCGTCATGCCGGTGCTCCCGGCAAAAACAGCGCCGCCACCGCAGCCGGGCACGATGGAAAGTAGGCATGAAAATACGACGCCGTCAGCGAACCGACGCGGTAGATCGCTTCCCCTTCCGTGCCCGATGGATGCTTGACCGTGCGCGCGGCTGGCGCGGCATCGGTTTCCAGTCGGGAATAGTGGAAGGTGTGGCCGCGCAACAAGCCATGCGCGGTCTCCAGCGCCTGCGGTCCGAGGCCGGCCAGTCGTGGCTGCATCTCGATGCGACCCGGCAGCAAGCCGGCCATCGGCCAGCATGCGCCAGCCTGGTCTTGCAGCGATGCGGCAAGCGCCATCATGCCGCCGCATTCGGCCACGATCGGCATTCCCGCCTGATGCGCTGCGCGCACCGACGCTTGCCAGCGTGCCGCTTGCGCCAAGGTGCTGGCGTGCAGTTCCGGATAGCCGCCGGGCAGATAGATCGCGTCCGCGCCTGCGGGCACGGCTTCATCGGCCAGCGGCGAAAAATACTGCAGCGCCGCGCCCAAGTCCAGCAAGGTGGCGATGTTGGCCGGATACAGGAACGCAAATGCGGCGTCGCGCGCAATCGCGATGGTTTTGCCCGCCAACAAGGGGACGCTCGGCGCCCCGGATGCTGCTGCCAGCAGGCGCGTGCTGCGCACCTTGTCCCATGCCTCGCTCAGTACCAACTGGTCGGCCATGGTGTCGAGCAAGCCGTCGATTGCGCCGACTTCGTCCGGCAGCACCAGTCCCAGATGGCGCTCCGGCAGCGATTGCTCCTGGCGCGCCAGCGTGCCCAGCAAGGCGATGTCGCGCAGCGATGTCGCCACCATCGCCCCATGACCGACGCTGGCGATGCGGTTGGCGATGACGCCGGCCAGTTCGACCGGACCATAGTCGCGCAAGCCCATGACCAGCGCCCCTGCCGTTTGCGCCATCGCCGATGCATCGATCACGGCCAGCACAGGGATACCCAAGGCACGCGCCAGGTCAAACGACGAGGGCGTGCCATCGTACAGCCCCATCACGCCTTCGATCAGGATCACGTCGGCATCCAGCGCTGCGCACGCCAGCTGATCCCGGCAAGCGTCGAGACCGACCATCCACAAGTCGAGCGAGCCGACCGGGGCACCGCTGGCGCGCGCCAGTAGCATCGGGTCGATGAAATCGGCGCCGCATTTGAAGACCCGCACCCGCTGCCCTTGGCGCGTCAATTTGCGCGCCAGCGCGGCCGTCACCGTGGTCTTGCCTTGGCCTGAGGCGACGGCTGCGATCAGGACGATCTTGGCGTCGATGAAGCTGCTCGAAGCTGGCAGCGCGCGTGCTGCACTCACCACTCGACTCCGGCTTGCGCGGTGATGCCGGCTGCATACGCATGCTTGACCGGCGTCATCTCGGTCACCGTGTCGGCCAGCGCGATCAGCTCTGGCGGCGCGCCGCGCCCGGTGATGACGACATGCTGCATGGGCGGGCGAGCCAGCAGGTCGGCGATCACCGCGTGGACATCGAGGTACTGGTATTTCAGGGCGATATTGAGCTCGTCCAGCAGCACCAGGCCGATCTCGGGATCCGACAGGAACACTTTCGCCTGTTCCCATGCCAGGCCAGCCTTGACGATATCGCGCTCGCGGTCCTGGGTTTCCCAGGTATAGCCTTCGCCCATCGCATGAAAACCGACTTCATCGGGAAAGCGGCGCAGGAATTTCTCTTCGCCGGTCGACATCGCGCCCTTGATGAATTGCACCACGCCTACTTTCATCTCGTGGCCCATCGCGCGCATCACCATGCCGAAGCCGCTCGAACTCTTGCCCTTGCCGTTGCCGGTATTGACGATGATGATGCCGATTTCCTTTTGCGCGCGCGCGATGCTGGCGTCGATCAGCGCTTTCTTGCGCTCCATCCGCAGCCGGTGGCGCTCATTGATGTCTGCTGTGGCTGCGGTGTCGTCCTTGTTCGTTGCGTCCGTGTTCATGGTTGTTCCTGTCGAAGTGAAATGGTTTTGCATGGGTTATCTGATGCCGTAGCGCAAGCCGACGAAGACGCTGCTGCCTTCGGTGGCGTAATTTCTGGCCAGTTCATGGCGCTTGTCGGTGACGTTGTTCCAGCGCAGCAGCAGCGACCAGTCGGGCGCAACCTGGTAGCTGGCGTGCACATTGAGCAAACCATAGCCGCCCAGCGGCTTGAGGTTGGCGCTGTCGTCGAAACGCTGGCTTGATAATTGCCATTCGACGCCACCGTCGAAGGCGCCAGCGCCATAGGCCAGGCCGAGCCTGGCGTGCCGCTTCGCGCGCCTGGCCAGTTGCTTGCCGCTGGTTTCATTGCGCGGATCTTGCAAGTCGAGATTGCCCGTGAACTGGAGTGGCCCGATCTGGCGCCGCAGCGACCAGGTCCAGCCGGCGAGCTCGGCCTGGTCGATGTTGTAGGAGCAGCCGTAGGGATGGCTGGCTGCGTCGATCGGGCACACCGCTGCAGTGACCAGCAAGTCGGTCACGCGGTTGCGATAGTAGGTGGCGCTCCACTGTATCTGGCCGTCGTCGAAATGCAGGCCGGCTTCGATGTTGCGGCCCTCTTCCGGGCGGTTGCTGGCCAGGCCGAAACCGGGGTAATAGAGATCGTTGAAGGTCGGTGCGCGAAAGCTGGTTCCAGCGCTGGCGCTGGCGCGCAGCGCGCTGGAGAATCGGTAGCCATAGGCGAGGGCGCCGGTGCTGGCGCTGCCAAATTGCGAATTGTCGTCGTTGCGCACGCTGATGCTGGCCAGTTGCGCGCCGCGTTTCAATTGATAGGACGCCGCCACTGAATTGGTCGTGCGCCCGCGCGTGAGCGCCGCAGCCGAGCTTGACAGCACGTCTTCGCTGCGCCGCTCGAACAGCAGTTGCAGCATGTCGGCCCCGATCTTGATATCGTTTTGCCAATTGATATCGGTTTGCCGGGTCTCGATGCGGCTGCTGCTGGCGCTGCTGCTGGCGGTGCTGGAGTGATCCTCGGCCCTGGCCACTTGAAATTGGCTGTGCCAGCCTGGCAGCAACTGATTTCTTGAAAAGAGGGCCAGGTTGTCCAGCTGCTGCAGCGAGCGCGCATCGAACGAGGATGGGCCATTGTCGTATTGCGCATCGAGCCGGCTGTGCAGGAAGGTCAAGCCGACGGCGTGGCCGGCGGCCAGTTGCAGCGTGAATTGGCCGCTGGCGCCTTGCCGCTCGTAGCCATCGCGGTCCGGGTTGTAGGATGAGGCGGGCGCGCTGGGCAGGGTCGCCGAAAAGCCGTCGGAGCGCTGTTCGCTGGCATTCAACGCATAGCGGAAAGCGCCACTGCTGCCGCCGACACTGGCCTCGATTTCGCGCGCGTTGGCGCTGCCGAGGCCGACAGCCGCGCCAAAACTCGGCTCGGAACTGCCTTTTTTCGTGAAAATCTGCACCACGCCGCCGATCGCATCGGCGCCATACAGCGTGCTGAGCGGGCCGTAGACGATTTCGATACGGTCGATGTTTGACAAGGCAATCGCGCTCCAGTTGGCCGCGCCCGTGGTCGACGAGCCGATGCGCACGCCGTCGATCAGCACCACGCTTTGATTGGCGTTGGCACCGCGGATGAAGACCGATGCTGCGCTGCCGGCGCCGCCATTGCGCGCGATCTCGATCCCGCGCTGGCGCCCGAGCAGATCGGTCAGCGAACTGGCGCGCGCTATTTCTTCGCGTTCGATCACGACGATATCGCTGAGCACGTCACCAGTTGGCTGCGGCGTGCGGGTGGCGGTGACGATGATCGAACCGATCGGTTTTTCAGCCAGAGTCTGGGCGAATGCAGCAGAGCTTGCAAGGGCGAACGCGAATGCGAACGCCGGCGACGCAATGGTCGCGTTGGAGGTAAAAACAGAGGTCATGGTGTCAATCGGGTAAGCGACCGGCCGACGTCCCCGTGGGCCAGATCAAAAGGAAGGGCTGCAGCATCGCTGCGCGCCACTCCACCTGCTCTGGCCGGTATCCGGGCTGGCAAGTGCGACTGCCTCACCTTCCCATGCCTAGGCACAGTGGTTGAAAGAGACAGCTTGTCGCCGGGGCGACACTTGCTTACCGTTGCGGGGGCAGCACACGTTGGCCACCAAGGCGGCATCGTGTTTCCCGTTTAA
>CANFGA010000272.1 GCA_947446335.1 Oxalobacteraceae bacterium
GCCGATGCGATCGTGATGCAGGAACAGTGCACCTTCCATCCAGGTGAGAATCCTGGCGAAATTCCGATGGTGACGATCAACGCTGCGCCGCCAGAAGGTCACTGGATCCGCCGCGCCGGCGAGGATATCGCCGCCGGCAGCGTGATCCTCGGCGCCGGCACACGCTTGCGCAGCCAGGAACTGGGGCTTGCTGCCTCGGTCGGCTTGGCCGAACTGCCGGTGCGGCGCCGCTTGCGGGTTGCGGTGTTTTTCACCGGCGATGAATTGACGATGCCGGGCCAGCCTCTGGCACCCGGCGCGATCTACAATTCGAACCGTTACACGCTGCGCGCGCTGCTGGAAAATCTCGGTTGTCAGATCACCGACTATGGCATCGTGCCCGACACGCTGGACGCGACCCGCACCGTGCTGCGCACCGCGTCGCAGCAGCACGATCTGATCATCACTTCCGGCGGCGTCTCGGTCGGCGAAGAAGATCACATCAAGCCGGCGGTCGAGGCGGAAGGGCGCCTGAACATGTGGCAGATCGCCGTCAAGCCGGGCAAGCCGCTCGCTTTCGGCGAAGTCGGCCAGTCGTTCTTCCTGGGCTTG
Source organism: Oxalobacteraceae bacterium (assembly GCA_947446335.1). Taxonomy (GTDB): domain Bacteria; phylum Pseudomonadota; class Gammaproteobacteria; order Burkholderiales; family Burkholderiaceae_D; genus Janthinobacterium. The sequence goes on from CANFGA010000272.1 coordinate 592, forward strand.
CCCGGCAATCCGGTATCGAGCTTCGTCACCTTCTTGTTGTTCGTACGTCCCTTCATCTTGCGCCTGCAAGGTGTCGTCGATGCGGCGGCGCTAGCGCCCAGGCACTATGCGATGCGGGCCGACTTCGGCTGGGTAAGCAAGGACCGACGCAATGAATTCTTGCGCGCCAAGATCAATCAAGACGGCGGGCTCGATCTGTTTCCCAACCAGGGTTCAGGCGTGTTGACATCGACCGTCTGGGGCGATGGCTTGATCGACAACCCGCCCGGCCAATCCATCGCCGCCGGCGACACGGTGCGCTTCATTCCCTTTGGTGCATTGCTGGCTTGAACTTGAAATCATTGAAAGATAATAATATGAACGTGGATGAGCAAATGCATGTTTCGCTGCGTTTTTTTGCCAGCGTGCGCGAAACGCTGGGCAAGTCGGAAGAAACCTTGGTGTTGCCTCCTGGCACCAAGACCGTCGGCGCCGTGCGGCTGTTATTGGCTGCGCGTGGCGGGGTCTGGTTTGACGCACTGGGCGAGGGCCGCGTCTTGCGCACCGCCTGCAACCAGGTCATGTGCAGCCCGGATGAAGTGCTGCAAGATGGCTGCGAAGTGGCATTCTTTCCACCTGTGACCGGTGGCTGAACTGATCGATTTGGCTGGCACTGCAGCCGATCCCTGGCGCGTCGCCATCATCGGCGGTGGCCCAGCCGGTTTGATGGCGGCGCAGACGCTGGCCGAGCGTGCGCAAGCGCTGGCCATCCCTTTGCAACTCGATCTGCATGACGCGATGCCATCGGTCGGGCGCAAATTTTTGCTGGCCGGTCGAGGTGGCATGAACATCACGCACGGCGAACCGTTCGCCCACTTCGTGACCCGCTATGGCGCACGCGAACCGCAGTTGCGCGCCATGCTGGCAGAGTTCGGTCCGGATCAGGTGCGCGCGTGGGTCCATGGCCTGGGTGTGGAAACGTTTGTCGGAACCTCGCAGCGCGTGTTTCCGGTCGACATGAAGGCGGCGCCCTTGCTGCGCGCCTGGCTGCACCGCCTGCGCGCCGCTGGCGTGCAATTTCACATGCGGCACCGCTGGATCGGCTGGCAGGGTCATGGCAACCCAGGCGATGCTGCGAAGGGATTGCTGTTCGCCACGCCCGATGGCGAGATTGCGGTGGCGGCCGATGCCGTGATCCTGGCACTGGGCGGGGGCAGCTGGGCCAGGCTGGGCTCGAACGGCGCCTGGGTGCCGCTGCTGGAGCGGCAAGGCGTGGCTGTAGCGCCGCTGGTCGCTGCCAATTGCGGTTTCGATGTCCACTGGAGCGCGCATTTCAGCAATCGCTACGCGGGTCATCCGCTGGCCACGGTGGCCATCGTTTCAGCCGGCATCGACGGCAAGCTTGCGCGCAAGCAAGGCCAGTTCGTCGTCACCGCCGGCGGCGTCGAAGGCAGCCTGATCTACGCGCTGTCGGGTGCGCTGCGCGAGCAGATCGCCAGCAATGGCAGCGCGCTGATTCATCTGGACTTGTTGCCGGACTGGAGCCTGGAGCGCGTCGCTGCTGAAGTGACAAGACCGCGCGGGGCGCGTTCGATGGCCAGCCACCTGCAAAGCCGGCTCGGGATTGCCGGCGTCAAGTCGGGCTTGCTGCGCGAATGCCTGGGGCAGGTCGAATTCGCCGCGCAGTGCGACTATCCTGCGCTGCTGGCGCAATCGATCAAGTTGTTGCCGCTGCGGCTCAGCGCGCCGCGCCCGATCGACGAGGCCATCAGCAGCGCCGGCGGTGTGCGTTTCGATGCGATGCAAGGCGCAATGCTGGGCGCTTTGCCGGGCGTGTTTGCCGCCGGCGAGATGCTGGACTGGGAAGCGCCCACCGGCGGCTATCTGCTGACTGCTTGCCTGGCCAGCGGCCACGCGGCCGGCCTCGATGCATGGGCCTGGCTGCAGGGCCAGACTCGCTGATCGGTACTCGATGATCAATTGTTGATCGCTTCCATCTTTTCAGAATCAGCATCAGCATCAGTTTCAGCGTCATTTTTTGGATTGGACCACAATCCGGCCGCTGCCTGCACACCGCTGCGCATCGCCGCTTCGATCGTGGCCGGGTAGTCGCCGACAGTGTAGTCGCCCGCCAGTGCCAGGCCGGGCCAGCTGGTGGCATTGCGCGGGCGCTCCAAGCTGGGCGTGCAGGCAAAGGTGGCGCGCTTTTCACTGATTACCTGCACCCACGATGGTTGCGCCAGTTCCGGGCGCCCGAATGCCTGCGCCAATTGTTGCGCGATCGCCTGCGCCAGTTGTGCCCGGTCGAGGCTGGCGCAGGCGCCGGAAGCGCTGACGACGACCGCCAGCAAACCATGTGAATTTGCATCGAGCTGGCCGCGGTCGAACACGAACTGGCCCCAATGATCCCGGTCCGGCGCATCGATCAGTGCAAAAAAAGGATGATCCAGGCGCACCTTGACATCGTATTGCAAATAACAGGTCGTGATCGCTTCCATTTCCAGCGCGCCCAGTTGCGCCATCAAGCGGGCCGCGGCAGCAGGCTGGACTGGAATGCGGCCCAGCAGCGTGGCAGCCTGGCGGGAAGTGGTCGCCAGCACGATGCCATCGTAACCGGCATGAGCTGGAGTTGGATCCTTGTCCTTATTATTATCTTTATCTTGCGCACCAAGTTCGATGCGCCAGCGGCCATCCGCATCAGCCTCGATGCGCGCGACTTGGGCGCCGGTCTGCACATTGCCGCCGCGAGCGGTGATGAATGTTGCTGCGCTGTCCGGAAACAGTGCGCTCAAGTCGACCCTGGGCAGCAGCATGTCGGATGCAGCCCGCTTGGCGCCCAGGCTGTCTTGCAATACCTTGAGGAAGACATTGGCGGAAGCGCGCTCGAGCGGCGTATTGAGCGCAGCGAGGCACAGCGGACGCCACATCAATTGGACCATGCGCGCGCTCTGGTCCCAGCGCTGCAGCAATTGCTCGACGCTGCAATCGTGATTCAAGCGCCATCCCATCCAGCGCGCGGTGCTGGAAAACCGCGCCAGCGACATCTTGTCGCTGCGTTCCAGACCGCGGCTGCACAGCAGCGCACCCACCAGATGCAGCGGCGCCGGCCAGCGCGGCGCGACGAAGTCCATGCCGCCCGATCCGACCGGGTAGCGCATTTGCAGCGGCAGGCGCAGCAACGCTTGGCCTTTGTCGATGCCCACTTTTTTTAACAGGCGCAAGGTGGTCGAGTAGGCACCCAGCAAGATGTGCTGGCCATTGTCGAGCCTGCGCCCGTCGCAATCGACCCGGCGTGCACGCCCACCCAAGGTGCGCGCTGCCTCGAACAGCGTGACTTGATGGCCCTGGCCGGCCAGTTCGACGGCGGCGGCGCAACCGGCCCAGCCGCCGCCGATCACGGCCACCCTTTTAGCCACGGATGTACGTCTTCCACGCCAGCCAGAGCTTGCGGATCGGCGTGAGCGAGATGCGCTGCGTCAGCACATGGTAACCATCGCGTTCGACTTCGCTTAGCAAGGTCCGATAGATCGCAGCCATCATCAAGCCGGGGCGCTGGGCGCGCCGGTCTGCCTTGGGCAGCAAGGCGAATGCTTCGTCATAAGCGGCTTGCGCGCGCGCGACCTGGAAGCGCATCAGATTGTCGAACTTGTCGCTGTGGCGCGCATTGAGCAAGTCGGCTGCTGTCACGCCGAACTGTTGCAATTCGCTGATCGGCAAATAAATCCTGCCCTTGCGCGCATCTTCGCCGACATCGCGAATGATGTTGGTCAGCTGAAAAGCATGGCCCAGTTTCTCGGCATATAGCAGCGTCTCGGGCTGGGTCGCACCGAAGATGCTGGCTGACAAGATGCCGACCACGCTGGCCACATGCCAGCAATAGCTGCGCAGCGCCGGATAATCGAGATAGCGGGTCTGGTCCAGATCCATTTCCATGCCGTCGATGATCGCTTGCAGATGGCGTTGCTCCAAAGTGTAGGTAACCAGATGCGGCTGCAGGGCCAGCATCACCGGATGGCTGGGCTTGCCGTCGAACATCGTTGCCACTTCGCCGCGCCACCAGGCGAGCTTGGTGCGGGCGATGCCCTGATCGGTGCAATCATCGACCGTGTCGTCGACTTCTCGGCAAAACGCGTACAAGGCAGTAATCGCGCGGCGCCGCTCCGGAGGCAGGAACAAGAAGCTGTAGTAAAAACTGGAGCCGCTTTGAGCGGTTTTTTGCTGGCAGTAGGCGTCGGGAGACATGTTCACAAAGGGTTGCAGATCGAAGCCGCTATTCTAGCGGAAAGGGGTGTAGTTCGAAGCCGCTATTGCTGGCTCTGGCACTGGCCCGGGATCGCCGACCTTCGGACCGGCTTCGAGACCGGACGGCGTCACCGGTGGTGCCAGATGCCGCATCACATGCGCAAGGCGCGCCACAGGATGACAATCCAGTCGCGCAGCGTCAATTGTGGCCGGCGCGTGAAGACATCATGGTCGCAAGCGGCGATCCGCTCGAGGATGCGCAAGCCGCCTTGCACTACGAGGCGCAATTCCCAGCCTATGCGCCCCGGCAAGCGCCGCACCAAAGGGCTACCCGACAACATCA
>CANFGA010000273.1 GCA_947446335.1 Oxalobacteraceae bacterium
CTTAAGCGTTGAGCGCAGCAGTGATGTGCTCCGGCCTGAACGGCACGTTACGCAAGCGCACCCCGATGGCGTCGAAGATGGCGCTGGCGATGGCCGACGGCACCACGGAGCAAGCGGGCTCACCCGCGCCCCAGGCCGTTTTCTCGGGACGGTCGATCAAGACCACGTCGATCTGCGGCACTTCCGGAAAACGCAGAATCGGATAACTGGCCCAATCCACGCTGGTAATGGCGGAACGGGTAAAGGTCACCTCTTCGTGCAAGGTGCGGCTGATGGTTTGCACTACCTGGCCTTCGATCTGGTTGGTCACGCCATCGGGATTGATGACCAGGCCGCAGTCGTGGGCAACCGTAAATTTCATCACCCGCACCACGCCGCTCTTGCGGTTCACTTCGACATCGGCGATGGCAGCCACATAGGTACGGTCGCCGTCGTAACGGACATAGGCAACGCCGCGCCCGGTGGCGATATCGCCGCTGCCGGTTTTTTTGCTGTGCGCTACCTTCGATTGCCAACCGGCTTTGGCCGCGACCGCATTCAAGACCGCGATGCCACGCTCGTCATCGAGATGCTGGATCCGCATCTGGACCGGATCGGTGCCAGCCATGACGGCCAGTTCATCCATGAACGATTCGTTGGCGAAGGTGTTTTGCATCCGCCCCGGTCCGCGCAGCCAGGCCGGCCGAAAGAACGTCGTCGCAGTCTTGTTGACGATGGCCTGGATGTTGGGCACCTTGTAGGGCGGCGGCGTGTTTTTTTCGACCGACCCCGGATTGCTGGGTTCATCGATCATCGCAGAGGAATTGACCAGTTCGTTTGCCAGCAGCGGCACATCGGCATTGGGCTTGATGCGGTTCGGCTCCCAGGTTTCATGGCGCCAGGCAACGATGCGCCCGTTGGCATCGACGGCGCCAGCGAGATCGTTGATGACAGGCGGCCCCTTGGGGTCCCAGCCGTGTTCATCGTGGCGCATCCACTGCACCCGTATCGGCTGGCCCAGCATCACGGCAATCAACGCCGCATCTGCGGTGGCATCTTCGTGGCCGTTGCGGCCGTAGCAACCGGCGCCTTCGACATAGATCAGCCGCACATCCGAGGTGCTCAGCTTCAGCATCGCGGCGACCTGGTCGCGCGTGAGGTGCGGCGCCTGGGTCGCCGACCACAACGTGAGCTTGCCTTGCTTGAAATCGGCGATCGAGCACGATGGCCCGATCGAGCCGTGGGTCTGGGCTGGCCAGGTGTAATTCGAAGTGAGGGTCTTGGCGCCGGTGGCCATGGCGTCATCGAGATTGCCGCTATTGACCATCGTTACCCGGTCAGCTACTTTCAGGGTGCGCAGCGCCGCATAGATATCGGCCTGGGCTGGCAGACCGGCCCAGTCCGACCAAGTCACTTTCAACGTGCGCGCAGCCTTGATCGCCGCCCATTCCGTTTTCGCTACCACCGCCAGGAAATTGCCCTTGCGCACGATCTCGACATCGTTGATGGCGCGAATCGAGCTGGCATCGACCGTCAGCAGCTTGGCGCCCAGCGCTGCAGGGCGGATCACGCGCGCATGCAGCATGCCGGGCACGCGCATGTCTTGCATGTAAGTGAATTCGCCGGTGACCTTGCCGGGGATATCCTCGCGCTGGACCGGCTTGCCGACCACGGTGTAATGCTTGAAGCTTTTCACGGCCACGCGCGCATCGAGCGCCAGGTTCAGGGTCTGGCCCTGCAACAGCGCAGCATAGGTCAGCGTTTTTGCCGGGTTGGCGGCAACCGATGCGACGCCGTTCTGGATCACGATGTCGGCTGGCTGCACGCCGAACCGGGTGGCGGCGAGCCCTTTCAATGCCTCGCGGGCGGTGGCGCCAGCCCGGCGCAGCGTCACGCCGGCGACCTGGATCGACAGCGAGCCGTAGGTGATGCCTTGATCGACCGTCAAGCTCGTGTCGCCCTGGACCATCTCGATGCGCTCGATCGGCAGTTCCATTTCCTCGGCCACGATCTGGGCCAGCGCCGTCATGTTGCCGGTGCCGAGATCGACCTTACCGGTGTAGACCGTGACGCTGCCGTCGGCCTGCACCGCGAGATAGGCATCGAGCGTTTTGGGATCGAGCGATTTGCCGGCCGGACCGGCGCCGGGGGCGGCGCTCTTGATCGCTGCCAGGGCGCTATCGGCCAGGCTGAAGCTCACCAGCAGTGCGGCTCCCGATTGCAGAAAACGGCGCCGCGAATGACGCCCGGTATCGATGAAGGGATTGCTCATGCCATTTCCTTTGCAGCGCGTTGGATCGCCTTGATGATGCGGGTGTGGGTGCCGCAGCGGCACAAATTGTTGGCCAACGCATCCTTGATCTGCAATTCGGTCGGCGCCTTGTTCTTGTCGAGAAAAGCCTTCGCTTCCATGATCATCCCGTTCAGGCAGTAACCGCATTGCGCCGCCTGCTCGTCGATGAAGGCTTTTTGCAGCGGGTGGGGTTGTGCGCTGGAACCGAGTCCTTCGAGCGTGGTGATCTTGTGTCCGACGGCCGCCTTGGCAGGATAGACGCACGAGCGCACCGCTGCGCCATCGACGATGACGGTACAGGCACCGCATTGGCCCAGTCCGCAGCCGAAACGGGGGCCCTTGAATTCCAGGTTGTCGCGCAAAACGTAGAGCAACGGGGTATCCGCATCGATCTCGACGGTGTGGACGCGATCGTTCACGGTCAATGTCATTTTTGTCATTTCATGCATTCTCGGTAATAGGGGTTGTTGTTGATAAACGTTGTCGATCTCAGTTGCTGCCAGCCCAAAGCAGCATGGCTGTTTTTTGTTGCAGTCCCGGCGCTGCCGCGCATGTTCAGCGCGCCGGTGCTGCGGGCATCACCAGCCCTTCACACGGATCGACCGCGCGCTGCATCGGCGCCGTCAACACCAGGTAATCATGCAGGCGGCCCAGCGCCGGCGCGTCGGGCAAGACAGTCTCGCCCTCTTCCATTTCCTGCAGGCCGATCGAGATGACGGTTTTTTCTGGCGCGCGCTTGGCCAGGTAGAGCGGCACCGCCAAGTCGCGCCGTGCATGTTCGCGCCCGAAGACGCCCAGCACGGGACCTCGCCCATTGCCGGGACCGCTGCTGGCAGCGAGCAGCCGGTCAGCCATCACCGCATCGCGGGCGCGCTGCGCCCGCGCTACTGCCGGCGCGGCCGACACTGGCAGCGCACCGCAATGTCCGGCCAGGATATTTTTTTCAAGCAGCGCTTGCTGCTGCAAAGTCCAGCCGGCCTCCAGGCCCAGGCGCTGCGCCTCGCCGACACCGAGGGCGGCAAAGCCGCTGCGCGACACCTGTTGCAATGCAGAACGCGGCAAATTGGCGGCGCTGATCGGCACCTTCGCTTGCAGCGCTGCCGCCACCAGCGGACGGTACAGATCCCAGTCCCAGCCGCTGCCCATGAGCTGGCCCGTCTGTTCAAGCGCCGTATTGGGCGCGCTGCGGGCCGCGTCGAGCAGCGGTTGCTGGTCCAGGTCGTACTGCTCCATGACGAGCGCGCGCAGCGGCGCGGCGGCGCCCGGCGCGGCGGCGCCCGGCGCGGCAGCGGCCGCCACGTCGGGTGCCACCAAGGCCGCAAACATCCATTGTTCCAGCGCGTGGTGCTCGGGATGGTCGTGGGTCTCGCCCAGCAACACGATATCGGCGCCCCTGGCGCGCTGCGCCAGCGTTGCCGCATCGATGAAGCGGGCCGCAGCGACATCCCACACCCGGCCCGTGAAATGTGGCGCTGAAGTATCAGCGGCAGCGCTGCCGCACACGCACAGCGCTGCCAGCAGCAGCGCCAACATACGGCTTGCCCGGCGCAGCGGGCGGCGTTCGAAATGCATCAAGGGCTGCACTGCGGCTCAGTTCGCCAGTGGCGCGCTGATTTGATCGATCCGGGCCATGAGCTCGGCAGTGAGCTTGGGCAGCACCGCAATGGCAGCCAGATTTTCTTTCAATTGAGACATCTTCGAGGCACCGGTGATGACCGTGCTCACGCGCGGGTTGCGCGATGCCCAGGCGATGGCCAACTGTCCCAGCGTGCAACCGAGTTCATTGGCGATGCCCTCGAGCTTGATGACTGCAGCATTTTTGGCGGCATCGGTCAATTCGTCGGCCAGAAATTCCATCCCGGCCAAGGTGGCCCGGCTGTCGACCGGTACGCCGTTGCGGTATTTTCCAGTAAGCAAACCGCTGGCCAGCGGACTCCAGGTGGTCAAGCCCAGTCCCAGATCGTCGTACAGAGCGGCATATTCCTGCTCGACCCGGTTGCGGTGGAACAGGTTGTACTGAGGCTGCTCGACGATCGGCTTGTGCAGATTGCGTCGGTCGGCGATGTCCCAGGCGATGCGGATGTCGGCAGCCGACCATTCGCTGGTGCCCCAGTACAGCGCCTTGCCGCTGGTGATCATGTCATTCATGGCCCAGACCGTCTCTTCGATCGGCGTGTTCGGGTCGCTGCGGTGGCAATAGACCAGGTCGATGAAATCGAGCCCCATGCGCTGGAGCGAGCCGTCGATGGCCTGGCTCAGATACTTGCGGTTCAATGTGTCGCGCCGATTGATGGCCAGGCCTTCGCGGTCGATGCCCCAGAAAAATTTGGTCGAGACGATGTAATTGAGGCGCGGCCACTTCAGGGCCTTGAAGGCCTCGCCCATGACGGTTTCACTTTTTCCGCCGGCATATACTTCGGCATTATCGAAAAAATTGACCCCGGCATCCATCGCGGCGGCCAGCATCTCGCGCGCAGCGCCGGTATCGACCTGATTGTGATAAGTCACCCATGAGCCGAGCGAGAGTTGGCTAACTTGCAGACCGCTATGGCCCAGACGTCGATATTGCATGCGAATTACCTCGAGGATGATGATCGTCCCCAAGGCTAACAGAAGCGCCGCGATTTCACCTGCACTGCTCGAACCGGACCCGAAGCGAGCAGCGGCCATGCACTATGCTGGCAAAATCCGCTACACTGAGCCCGCACTGCGTGGGCTGATCGCGGCAGCGCAGGTCGCCGCATCAGATCCGCGTCAAGACCGGCCCCGGCTGGCAAGCCACTCCTGTTTCCCGATGATGGGGAATTCCCCCACTTTTTGAAGCGCCAGATGTCCACCCCGTCCCCATC
>CANFGA010000274.1 GCA_947446335.1 Oxalobacteraceae bacterium
CAAGCCTGCACCAGCAGCGGCCCCAGGTAACGCCCGGTCACGCTGTCCGGATTGTTGGCCACGTCTTCCGGCGTGCCGGTCGCGATGATCACGCCGCCACCGGCGCCGCCTTCGGGCCCCAGATCGACCAGCCAGTCGGCGGTCTTGATCACATCGAGGTTGTGCTCGATGATGACCAGCGTGTTGCCCTGGTCACGCAGGCGGTGGATGACTTTGAGCAGCAAGTCGATGTCGTGGAAATGCAGACCCGTGGTCGGCTCGTCGAGGATGTACAGCGTGCGCCCGGTGTCGCGCTTCGACAGTTCGAGCGACAATTTGACGCGCTGCGCCTCGCCGCCCGACAAGGTGGTAGCGCTCTGGCCGAGGCGGATGTAGCCCAGGCCGACGTCGAGCAGCGTCTGCAGTTTGCGCGCGATCAAAGGCACCGGCTTGAAGAAGACATGCGCTTCCTCGACCGTCATGGCCAGCACTTCGGTCACGTTCTTGCCCTTGTATTGCACTTCCAGCGTTTCGCGGTTGTAGCGCTTGCCGTGGCAGACATCGCACGGCACGTAGACATCGGGCAAGAAATGCATCTCGACCTTGATCACGCCATCGCCCTGGCACGCTTCGCAGCGCCCGCCCTTGACGTTGAACGAAAAGCGCCCCGCGCTGTAGCCGCGTTCCTTGGCGGCCGGCACGGTGGCGAACAGGTCGCGGATCGGCGTGAACAGGCCGGTATAGGTGGCCGGATTCGAGCGCGGCGTGCGCCCGATCGGGGCCTGGTCGACCGCGATCACCTTGTCGAAATACTCGAGCCCGCTGATCGATTCGTGCGGCGCCGGTTCCGCTTGCGAGCCATACAGGTGGCGCGACAGGGCCGGATACAGCGTGTCGTTGACCAGCGACGATTTGCCGGAGCCCGATACGCCCGTCACGCAGGTCAGCAAACCGACCGGCAGATGCAGCGTGACATTTTTCAGATTGTTGCCGGTGGCGCCGGTGATCACCAGTTGCTTGTCCGGATTGGCGATGTGGCGCTGTTTGGGCACTGCGATCTTCAACGTGCCGTTCAGGTATTTCGCGGTCAACGATTCGGTGCTGGCCAGAATGTCCTCCAACGTGCCCTGGGCGATGATTTCGCCACCATGGACGCCGGCGCCCAGGCCCATGTCGACGACGTAATCGGCGGTGCGGATCGCATCTTCGTCGTGCTCGACCACGAGCACGCTGTTGCCGATGTCGCGCAAATGGCGCAGCGTTTCGATCAGGCGGTCGTTGTCGCGCTGGTGCAAGCCGATCGACGGCTCGTCCAGCACATACATGACACCGGTCAGGCCCGAGCCGATTTGTGACGCGAGCCGGATGCGCTGCGCCTCGCCGCCCGACAAGGTATCGGCGCTGCGATCGAGCGACAGATAATCGAGGCCGACATTGTTCAGAAACTTCAAACGCGAGACGATTTCCTTGATCACCCGGTCGGCGATTTCCTTCTTGGAGCCGGTCAGCACCAGGTTTTCGAAAAACGCCAGCGCCTGATGCAGCGGCTTGGCAGCCACTTCATAGATCGCGCGCTGCTGCGCGCCGCTGCCTATCTTGACGAAACGCGCCTCGACCCTCAGCCGCGCGCCGTGACAGGATGGGCATTCCTTTTCATTGATGAACTTGGCCAATTCTTCCTTGACCGCCATCGAATCGGTTTCGCGGTAGCGCCGCGCCAGATTGGTGACGACGCCTTCGAATGCATGTTCGCGCACCACGGCGCGCCCGCGTTCGTTGATATAAGTGAACGGGATGACTTGCTTGCCCGAGCCGTACAGCACCGCTTGTTGAGCCTCCGCCGGCAATTGCTCGAACGGGATATCGAGATCGAATTCGTAAAACGTCGCCAGATTCGACAGCATCTGAAAATAGAATTGGTTGCGCCGGTCCCAGCCCTTGACCGCGCCCGAGGCCAAGGAGAGATTCGGGAAGGCGACGATGCGCTTCGGGTCGAAGAATTCGATATGGCCGAGGCCGTCGCATTCCGGGCACGCCCCCATCGGATTGTTGAACGAGAACAGGCGCGGTTCCAGTTCCTGCAGCGCATAGCCGCAGACATTGCAGGCGAACTTGTTCGAAAATACGTGTTCCTTGGCGCTATCCATCTCGAGCGCGATCGCGCGCCCGTCGGCCAGGCGCAGCGCGGTCTCGAAGCTCTCGGCCAGGCGCTGCTTGATCTCGACATTGACCTTGACGCGATCGATGACGACATCGATCGTGTGCTTTTCGGTTTTTTTCAGCTTGGGCAAGTCGTCGATCTCGACGATTTTGGCATCGTGGGTCCCGCTTTGGACCCGGAAACGCACGAAACCCTGCGCCTGCATCTGTTCGAACAGGTCGACATGCTCGCCCTTGCGGTTGGCCACGACGGGAGCGAGGATCATCAGCCGCGTATCTTCCGGCATCGCCAGCACCGCATCGACCATCTGCGACACCGATTGCGCGGCCAGCGCATTCTCGGGGTGATCCGGACAGTACGGCGTGCCCACCCGCGCATACAGCAGGCGCAGGTAATCGTGGATCTCGGTCACGGTGCCCACCGTCGAGCGCGGATTGTGCGACGTTGCTTTTTGCTCGATCGAAATGGCTGGCGACAAGCCTTCGATCAGGTCGACGTCGGGCTTTTCCATCAATTGCAGGAATTGGCGCGCATACGACGACAGCGACTCGACATAGCGGCGCTGGCCTTCGGCATACAGCGTGTCGAACGCCAGCGACGACTTGCCGGAGCCGGACAAGCCGGTGATGACGATCAGCTTGTTGCGCGGCAGGTCGAGATTGATGTTTTTGAGATTGTGCGTGCGTGCACCGCGTATGCGAATCTGATCCATGTGCCTTGCTTTCGGTAAATAATGCGGGGCCTGCGCATGCTAACTGAGCAAAAACGGGGCCGAAACGAGTCCATCTACTACTATAACGGGGTTTGGCCGGCGACGGGTTTTGCTCCCCTTGCCCGCGTGCACGTGCATGCATCGCCAGGACCTTGATCTGGATCGAATTTCCTGGGTGACGGCGAGCGATAGTGCTGTATATAATAACAGTGTTATGGATCGCCGTTCGTGGTCCGGGCACGGAAAATGGCCGACAGGCGCAGCACGGAATCGGTCGCGCTCGATGGATGACTGGCTTATAATTCTGGTCTGGAAAAAAACATACCCGCGCCGCGGCCCGCGCCGCAGTTCAACAGGAGTTACTCATGGCATCAGTCAATAAAGTCATCATCGTCGGCAATCTCGGCCGCGATCCGGAAATGCGCTACATGCCCAGCGGCGACGCCATTGCCAACATCGCCGTGGCGACATCGTACAAATCGAAAGACCGCAATACCGGCGAGCAAAAAGAGACGACCGAATGGCATCGCATTTCGTTTTTCGGAAAACTGGCTGAAATCGTCGGTCAATATCTGAAAAAAGGCTCGTCGGTCTACGTCGAAGGCCGCTTGCAAACCCGCAAATACACCGACAAGGATGGCGTCGAGAAGTACGCGACCGACATCGTCGCCGAGCAAATGCAAATGCTCGGTGGTCGTCAAGACATGAGCGGTGGCCACGACTCCGGCGAAGCCGGTTCTTACGGCGGTGGTGGTGGTGGCTACGAAAGCAACCAGAATAGCCGTCCGGCGCCACCAGCACCGCGCCAGCAGGCAGCCCCACCGCCGCGCCCGGCACCAAAACCGGCGCAGAGCTTCGCGCCGATGGAAGACGACGACATTCCATTCTGACGCCAGCCTGATTCTTTAAAAAGCCTGCCAAGTTCTTGACTTGGCAGGCTTTTTTCATTCCTGGGCCGGCTTGACGCGCGCTGGCCCTGGCTGCGCAATCATGTCCATCAACCGATTTTCCGGGGTCCGCACGATAGATTCCACTGGTAAACCTATTTATTTCATTCATGTACAATACAAAAATGTAATATGTTCGGATGAGCCGAATATGTACACGCAAGCGTATTTCCGGAGCAGTTGGGCACGTGCTTTTTCGGGGCTGGAACAAGATTCAGCCATGACCGATACAGACCGGGATGCTACAGCTGCAAGGTTCTTCAACAGGCAATGCCTGTGAATCCGCCTCAATCTTATTTTTGGAGCATTACCATGAAAACAACACAACTGATCACTGCTGCAATCGTCCTCGCCATTTCAGGTTCCGCATTCGCCCAGAGCGGCGCGCCGACACCGGGATCGACAGCGGCTGCCGTGGCGATGCAAGCGGGCACGGTGACCCGCGCCCAGGTCGTGGCCGAGCTGCACCGGGCCCGCGCGAATGGCGAAATTGCAGTGACCGAGGCTGACTATGGCAAGTTGCCTGTTACCAAGCCTAGCACGGTGACTCGCCAGCAGGTAATGGCCGAACTGGTGCGCGCCCAAAAGAACGGTGAAATCCCGCGCACTCAGGCTGACTATGGCAAGATTCCAGCCTACACCGGCACCAGCACGACGACCCGCGCGCAAGTGGTGGCCGAACTGAAGCAGGCACAAAAGCATGACCAGATGCGTGCCACCGAGGGCGATCGCGATGTTGCCAAGACCAAATCGCATTACGCGATCTAATCGAAGCCCTTCCTGCTTGCCTGGCGCAGCAGGAAGGGCAATCTCATGTGTGACAACTGATCGCAGCACGATACCCCCCCATCCCCAGGCAGCGCCGGTAACCCGACGCGCAGCCATTGGCCATCAGCGCCACGACAGATAGCCAAATTAAGCAGGATTTTCCATCGCGCAGCGATATACAATGCGCAATTGATGGATATCATGGAGTGCCAGATGAGCGGTTTTGACGCGACCTACCGACGATTGCAGCATATACACGAGCGCATGCCAGGCTTTCCGCTAGAATCGATGCGTCTGTCGCGCATGGCTTGCCATCTGCAAAAAAATCTCAAGGACTTGACCAATGCGGCCTTGAGAAAGTATGACCTGGTCGACGCCAGTTACATGGTGCTGGCCATCTTGTATGGCACCGCCGAGGAAGCCTCGACCGCATCCCGGCTGGGCGAAGCTTGCCATGAAAAACCGGCCAACCTGACGCGCCTGTGCAACGAACTCGAATTGCGCGGCTTGATCACGCGCTGCACCTGTCCTGGAGACCG
>CANFGA010000275.1 GCA_947446335.1 Oxalobacteraceae bacterium
GCGCATGCTGGGCTGGCAGCGTGATGGCCGCCAGTTGTTCGTCATTGAGATTGTGTAAAAGATTTTGCATCCCGCGATTATACCGGCCCTTTGTTATCGATCGATCCCGCTTGCGCTGCCAGCCTGGCCCTGGCGACGATGTCGATTCCTTGCGCTGCCGTCTTGCCCCGGTCCCTTGCTTGAATGCCTATATTGTGTTTTGATGGCAACACTTCAACTCGAACGGAATCATCATGCAATCGGAAAAGTCAACGACGCCGAAGTGGGGCATGGCGCTCGACCTGGAGCGCTGCATCGGCTGCCATGCGTGCTCGGTTGCGTGCAAGGTCGAAAATTCTATCTCGCTGGGCCATTTCCGCACCAAGGTCTATTACTACGACCATGCGGCGATCAATCCTTACAATCAAAAGCCGACGATGAAGCGTGCATTCTTGCCCACGCTGTGCATGCAGTGCGAGGATGCGCCGTGCCTGACCGCTTGCAAACCGAAGGCCATCACCAGGAACGTCGACGGTATCGTGCGCATCGATGAAGCCGCCTGTGACGGCAATGGCGCATGCATCAAGGCTTGTCCCTATGGCGCACTGTATATCGATCCGGTCACCAAACTGGCCGACAAATGCGACTTTTGCTCGCATCGACTGGAAGCCGACCTGGCTCCGGCCTGCGTCGAAGTATGCCCGGCCGACGTGTTCGCGTTCGGTGACTTGAACGATCCGGCCAGTCCGATCAGCGCCTTCTTGAAAAAGAACGCTGGCCAGTTATCGGTGCTGAAACCCGAAGAAAACGCCAAGCCCGCAGTGCAATACCGCGGTCTGGGCACGGCGGTGCCGCGCGCAATGGAACAGAAAATTCCGAAGGGGCGCAACCATGATCCGTTTTCGTATGAAATCGATACCTGGAGCCAGTTGCAAGCCGAATTTTCACCACAGCCCAAATCCTGAGGAAACCGACATGGATCGCAGAGCATTCATCAAGAACGGCATCGGGGCGATGGCAACGCTGGGAATGGGGGAATTGATCCTCCTGAGTCCGGCACAGGCGCAGGCGCAGACTTATCGTCCGCTGCCCGCGAACCAGCGTGGCCGCAAGATCAAGAACGATTACCGCAGCGCGACCGTCATCAAGAGCGTCTGCCTCAATTGCTCGACCGTGTGCGGCATCGAAGGCTTCGTTCAAAACGGCAAGGTGATCAAGATCCGTGGCAACCCGCTCGACCCGAACATGGGCAGCCACATGACGTGCGCCAAGGGCCAGTCCGGACCGACGATCAACGATTATCCGGAGCGCCTGCTGTATCCGCTCAAGCGCGTCGGCGCACGCGGCGAAGGCCTGTGGCAGCGCATCAGCTGGGAAGAAGCGTACAGCGACATCGCGCGCCGCATCGATGCCTGCGTCGCAGCCGGGCACCCGGAGCGGGTCGCACTGCACCAGGGGCGCTCGCGCATCGAAGCCGAAATCGGCCGTTTCATGGATGCGATCGGCAGCCCGGTACTGCTGAATCACCGCGCGATCTGCTCGTCGAGCAAGCGCGCCGCCAATTATGTATCGCTGGGCGAAACCGACTGGGAGTCGATCGATGCCGAGCGCTGCAAGTACTTCCTCAATTTTGGCGCCAACTTCTATGAAGCACACCAGGGCGGCTTGCATCTGGTGTCGCGCGTGGTCAAGGCGCGCCTCGATCACGGCGCCAAACTGGTGACCTTCGACGTGCGATTGTCGAACACGGCCGGCGGCAGCGACGAATGGCACCAGCCCTTCCCCGGCACCGAAGGCGCGATCGCGCTGGCGATGGCGCATGTGATCGTGCGCGACGATGAGTACGACCATGCGTTCGTGGACCAGTTTGTCCAGCCCGGCATCGCAAAAATCAAGGAATGGCTGGCACAGTGCACGCCAGCATGGGCGGCGCAATTGTCCGGCGTTGCGGCAGACGACATCACACGCCTGGCGCTTGAATTCGCGCGCCTGCGCCCGGCCGTGGCGGCCTTCACCAACCGCGGTACCGGCGCCCATTACAACGGCTTCAATGCCGAGCGCGCCGTCGTCATGCTCAATGCCCTGGTAGGATCGATCGGCAAGCCGGGCGGCTATTGCTATGGACTGGAAGAAAAGTTGTCCGCCAGCCGCTATCCGTCACCACAGCCGCAACCGCCCAAGCCGACGATCCGCACCGATCTGGAAGATCCACCGGAATGGCCGTTGGCCAATCGCTGGCAAAAGATGAAGGTGGGCCAGATCGTGTTCGACTATCTGCGCCAGGGCCGCGCCCGGATCGACGTCTATCTCAGCTATACGATCGCTGCGCCGATGACCTGGCCCGAGGGGCGCACGACGACGGTCGAGGTATTGAAAGACGAAAAACTGATTCCATTTCACGCCTGCTCGGACGTGATCTATTCTGAAATGGCACATTACGCCGACATGATCTTGCCCGATGCGACCTATCTGGAGCGCTGGGGCATGGATATCCGCAACAACCTCGAATTGCAGCACTACGTCAGCCTGCGCCAGCCGCTGGTGGCGCCACCGGGCAGCGCGACCAGCTATGCCGACGTGCTGTTCGAGATCGGCAAGCGACTCGCGCCCGAGCAAGCGAAGTATTTCCAATTTGGCAAACACGAGGATTTCGTGCGCCACCAATGCTCGAAACTGCCCACCACCGGGCCCGATGGCAAGACCTTCAAGGATGGGTTCGACTACATCAGGCATTACGGCGTTCACGTCGATCGATCGCAGCCGAAGACCTATCAGGTTTACCAACGACCGTTGAGCGCGGCGCAGATGAAGGATGCGCGGGTCGATGCGCAAACCGGCGTCATCTGGCAAGTCGACGCCAAGGGCAAGGAAGTGGCGATCGGCTTGCAAGTGGGATCGACACCGATGCGCGGCTTTGCCACCCCGTCGCGCAAGTTCGAAATTTATGCACCCGAGGTCGAGCGCATCGCCGCCAAGATGGGGCAACGCGACGACGGCTTGCCGACCTACCAAACGATCCCGTCGCACCAGGGCTTGCCGCTTGAGCGCTTCATCCTGACCACGTTCAAATGGAATGTGCACACCCAGGGCCGCACCGCGTCGCAAAAATACCTGGCCGAAATCGTCCACGATAACCCGATGTGGATCAACTCGAGCAGCGCCGCCAGGCTCAAGCTCAAGAACGGCGACACGGTCGAATTGACGACCTACCGGCCGGTCTCGGGCACGCTGGGCGACCAGGCTTACCGCGGCACCGGCGCCAAGGTCGGCTCGGCCAAGGTCAAGGTCTTTGTGACCGACGGCATCCATCCGCGCGTGCTGGCGATTTCAAATTCGCTGGGGTGGATCACCGGCGGGCGCGCCAGCGAAGGCAAAGGCGGACGCCGAAGCGCCATCGCCTCGCGCAGCCTGGCGCCAGATGCGGCGCGTGCCTTTGGCCCGGCACCGGACGTCGACGACCTTGAGCACGGCCTCTGGTGGGACAAGAAAAATGGCGGACGTGGCAACGGGGTCAACGTCAACGCATTGCTGCCGATCAACCCGCAACCGCTGGTCGGCATGCAATCGTGGTTCGACACCGTGTGCTCGATCAGGAAGGTGTAAACAGATGCCAGATGCTGCGTTGAAACCGGGGGCCATCCCCCGGGCTGTACTATTGCGCAGCCCGGCTGTTAAGGGTAGAGTCATCGGGCAATGTTGCCAGAAAGTTGGCGCCGCCGCCCTCACGACATCATCAAAAAGGAAATCCATGAAGCGCATCATTTTCAATCAAAAGGGTGGCGTCGGCAAATCGACGATCGCGGTCAATCTGGCTGCGATCGCGGCAGCGAGCGGCAAGAAGACGCTGCTGATCGACATGGATGCGCAGTGCAATTCCAGCCGCTACCTGCTGGGCGACGCGGCCAAGGAAGTCAAACCGACGATCGCCGACTATTTCGAGGAAACGCTGGGCTACAGTTTCTTCCCGAAACCGGCCAGCACCTACATCCATGCGACGCCCTTCGACAATCTGTTCCTGATGCCCTCGTCGGCCGGTCTGGGCGATTTGCAATCGAAGCTCGATTCACGCCACAAGATCTACAAGCTGCGCGACACCTTGAAAGAACTGGAAAAGCACTACGATGAAATCTTCATCGACACCCCGCCCGCTTACAATTTCTATACCCAATCAGCGTTGATCGCCGCTGACACTTGCTTGATTCCATTCGATTGCGACGATTTTTCGCGCGATGCGCTGTATACCCTGATGAACAACGTCGCCGAAATCCGCGCTGACCATAACGCGCAGTTGCGCATCGAAGGCATCGTCGTCAACCAGTTCCAGCACCGCGCCAACCTGCCGCAGCGTCTGGTCGACGAGTTGATCGCTCAGGGCTTGCCAGTCTTTAACAGCAAGCTGTCGAGCTCGATCGTGATCCGCGAATCGCACAACCAGTGCCTGCCGATGATTCACCTCGACAAGAACCACAAGCTCAGCAACGAATTTACCGCACTCTACAACGAGTTGTTGGCGGCTTGACGCTTGATTCAACAAAAAAAAGGCAGTTCGTTTGCACGAACTGCCTTTTTTGCTACTTTTTTATCCCTGACTTGGCCAGGGATCTGTTGCCAGCTTGCTTACTTAGGCATCAGCACGGTATCGATCACGTGGATCACGCCATTGTCGGCGGCGATATCGGCGGTGGATACCTTGGCGCCGTCAACTGTCGCGCCACCTTTGGTAGCGACCGTCAGCGACGAACCTTGCACCGTCTTGACTTTTCCAGCCTTCAGATCGGCAGCCATGACCTTGCCTGGAACGACATGGTAGGTCAGCACGGCGGTCAATTTGGCCTTGTCTTTCAACAGGGCATCCAGATCCGCTTTAGGAATCTTTTTGAATGCTGCATCGGTTGGTGCAAAAACAGTAAAAGGACCTTTTCCTTTTAATGTGTCCACCAGATCAGCTGCTTTCAAGGCTGCAGCGAGCGTGGTGAAATTGCCTGCGCCTACCGCAGTATCAACGATGTCTTTTGCTTGAGCGGAACAGGCAATACCGAATGCCAAGGCGGAAGTGATGAAAAATTTTTTCATGTGTTTCTCCAATGAGTTTTAATATTGATATCCGTCAAATCTTGACGAC
>CANFGA010000276.1 GCA_947446335.1 Oxalobacteraceae bacterium
ATATCCGAGGCGGCCTTGCCGGGCGACCAGATCGTGGTCATGAGCAATGGCGGCTTCGGTGGCATTCACCAGAAGATCCTGCAGGCGCTGGCGTCATGATTCTTTACCTGCATGGTTTTCGTTCGTCGCCGCTGTCGATGAAGGCGCGCCTGGTCAGCGAGCGCTTGCTGGCGCTGGGCGTTGAGCATCTTTGCCCGCAATTGCCGGCCTCGCCCAAGGAGGCGATCGTGCTGGCGTTGTCCTTGCTGGAAGGCACTCCTGCGGATCAGGTCCAGTTGATCGGCTCATCGTTGGGCGGTTATTACGCGACCTTCCTGGCCGAGCGCCTCGGTTGCCGCGCGGTATTGCTGAACCCGGCGATCCACCCGCTGCAAGACTTGGAGCGCCATGTCGGCGTCGGCACGCAATTTCACACCGATCATCCGTTCGACTTCAAGCGCGAATACATCGCCCAATTGAGCGCCATCGCCGTCAAACACATCACGCAGCCGCAGCGCTATTTTCTGCTCGCTGCCACCGGCGACGAAGTGCTCGATTACCGGGCCATGGTTGCCCATTATCCGGGTGCGCAGCAGCGCGTGATCGCCGGCAGCGACCATGGCATCGCCGAGTTCGCAGATTATTTGCCTGAGGTGCTGGCGTTTTGCGGTGTCGGCAATGACTCTGCCCCAGCCACAACGGGATGAGAAATGCTGCGCTGCGCCTCGCCCTCTGGCACCGCCACGTGAATGCGGTCAACGCACCGCCCGCGCTGCGCCATTGGCTGATTGGCGCCGGTTCGCTCACGGCCAAACTGACTGCGCATTGCCAAGTGTTCAGAGTTCAGCGCCTCGATCAGCTTCGCGCGCCGTGCCTGCAAGATGAAGCGGCCTTGATCGGCCTGGGGCGGCGTGGCCAGGTCCGCGCGCGCACCGTCTTGCTGCGCTGTGACGAACGCCCGGTCGTTTTCGCGCATACCGTGATGCCATTGACGGCGACGGCGTCGGACTGGCCACTCTTTGGTGCGCTGGGCGAACGCTCGCTCGGTTCGACCCTGTTTGGCGACCCGCAGGTAGAGCGCGGCGCGCTCGAATATGCGCGTTTGCGCCCGGCGCACCCGCTGGCGCAGCGCGCGGCAAGGGCGCTTGGTGCAGCCGCATTTACTACCCTGTATGCACGGCGTTGCCTGTACACCCGCAAGCGCGGCTTGCTGCTGGTGACCGAGGTCTTCCTGCCGGCCGTGGCGGATTTGATTTCCATCAAGGCCAGCCTCGATGAACCAGACGATGAATGACGCAATGAACGCAACACCACCGGTTGACTGAACATGGCGCCGCGAACGCGCCGCGACCGACACACCCACCAAACGACTATGGCAATCAGAATATGGCAATGAATTTATTTTTCGAAGAATCCGGCGACTTCAAGGTCGGCACGATGTTGTCCCATGCGGGCGAGGCGTATCAGGTCGAGATGGCAAGTGGCAAGCGCACCAAGGTCAAGGTCAAGGATGTGCTGCTGCAATATGAACATCCGGCGCCCGAGGTGCTGCAGGAGCAAGCCAGGGAAATCGCCGCTTCCATCGATCTCGATTTTCTGTGGGAAGTGGCGGGTCAGGAAGAATTCGGCTTTGCCGAACTGGGCGCCGAATATTTCGGCCACACCGCGCTGCCGCATGAAGCGGCCGGCTTGATCCTGTGTCTGCATTCGGCGCCTATCTATTTTTACAAGAAAGGGCGCGGCCACTACAAGGCGGCGCCGGAAGCGTCGCTGCGCGCGGCCCAGGCCGGCATCGAAAGGAAGAAACAGCAGGCGCTGGTCCAGGCTGGCTATGTCGACGAGTTGAAGCAACACCGCTTGCCGCCGGCGCTGCAGGCGCTGGTGTTGCCGCTGCTGTTCAAGCCCGACAAGAACACGATCGAATACAAGGCGCTGGAAGCGGCCTGCGATGAAATGCACATGAGCGCGCCGCGCCTGATGCTGGCCGCCGGCGGCATCGCCACGGCGAAGGACTTGCATCTGTCGAAATTCCTGTTCGAAAATTTCCCGAAAGGGGCAGGCTTTTCCGATGGCATCGCGGTGCCCGCCGTGCCGAAGAACTTGCCGCTGGCAGCGGTGGCGGCTTTTTCGATCGATGACGTGACCACCACCGAGATCGACGATGCGTTTTCGGTCGTGGTACAAGACGATGGCAATGTCTGCATCGGCATCCATATCGCCGCGCCTGCGCTGGCGATCCGGCCCGACGATGTGATCGACAAGATCGCGCGCGCGCGCATGTCGACCGTGTACATGCCCGGCGACAAGATCACGATGCTGCCGGACCATATCGTGGAAGCCTTCACGCTGGCCGAGGGCCGCAATTGCCCGGCGCTGTCGCTGTATGCGACGCTCAATCCGCTTGACTGGACGCTGCTGAAGATGGAAACGCGCGCCGAACTGGTGCCGATCGCGCGCAACTTGCGCCACAACGATCTGGACCAGATGGTGACCGAAGAAACGCTGGCCAGCGGCGAGGGCGAGTATCCGCACAAGGCGGAACTGGGGCTGTTGTGGCAGTGGGCGCAGCAACTCGAGCAGGGCCGGATGCAAAAGCGCGAAGCCTTCGGTTTACGCCCGGAGCAGAACAACCGCATCGATTTCAACTTCTATGTCGAAGACGACGTGGTCAGCCTGGTGCGCCGCAAGCGCGGTGCGCCGCTCGACAAGATCGTCGCCGAGCTGATGATCTTTGCCAACAGCAACTGGGGCAAGATGATGCACGAACACGGCGTGCCCGGCATCTATCGCAGCCAGGGTGGCGGCACCGGTGGCTGGGCCACCAAGATGCAAGTGCGCATGGTGACGCACGCGGCGCCGCACCAGGGGCTGGGCGTCGATCAATACGCGTGGAGCACCTCGCCGCTGCGGCGCTATACCGATCTGGTCAACCAGTGGCAGATCATCGCTTGCGCCGAGCACGGCGTGGCGGCGCCTTTGGTGGCGCCGTTCAAGCCGCGCGACGCCAACCTGTTTGCGATCGTCTCCGCTTTCGATGCCGCTTACGCTGCCTATGGCGATTTCCAGTCGAACATGGAGCGCTATTGGTGCTTGCGCTGGCTGGGGCAGGAACAGGCCCGGCAAGTCGAGGCCGTGGTGCTGAAGGACGAATTGCTGCGCCTGGTCGAGATTCCGCTGGTGATCAAGCTGGCCGGCATGCCGCAAGTGGCGCGCGGGACCCAGGTCACGCTCGACATCTTGCGCTGGGATGAAATCGATCTGTCGGTCGAGGCGCGCTTGCTGGAGATCGAAGCGGCGCCCGGCGCAGCGTTGGCTGAACCCGAACCCGATGCCGAAGAGGCTGCGGACGAGGCAGAAGGTAAAGCAGAAGACAGCGCGAGCGTCAATCTGCCCGAGGATGCCGAAGAGGAATTGGCCGAACTGGCCAGTCCGACCGTCATTTCCGAGCCTGCAGTCGAGTAAATCCTGGCCCCAGCATGAAGCCACCTCGACAAAATCGCTTCTTGATCATCGCCATCGCGCTCTCGCTGCTGGCGCATGGTGGATTGCTGACGCTGCATTTTGTCGCGCCGCGCGCGCTGTTGCCGGAGCCGACCGACCCGGGCCTGGAAGTGATCCTGGTCAATGCCAAGCATGCCGCCAAGCCGCAAAAGGCCCAGGCGCTGGCGCAGGCCAACCTCGATGGTGGCGGCAATGCCGATGCCGGTCGCGCCAAGTCGCCGCTGCCGGACATGCGCAAGACACAAGATGGCGACAGCTTCCAGGCGACCAAGCGCCGCATCGCCGCGCTCGAGCAAGCGCGGCGCGACTTGCTGACCCAGGCCAACCGGCCTTCGTCGTTCACGGCACCGCGCCCGACAGAAAACAAGGAGCCCGATCCGGCGCCAAGCGGTGCCGATCTGTTCGACAGCAGCCGGGCGATCGCGCGCATGGCGGCCGAGATCAGCCAGGATATCGACGACCAGAACAAGCGCCCGCGCAAGACTTTCATCACGCCCAGCACCCAGGAAGTGGGCTATGCGATGTATTACAAGACGATGCAAAAGCGGATCGAGGAAACCGGCACGCTCAATTTTCCCGTACAAAACGGCAACAAGCTGTATGGCGAACTGCTGGTCTACATCCCGGTATTCCAGGATGGCACGATTTACCAGAAGGGCGGCGGAATCCAGGTCAGGAAAAGCTCGGGCAATCCGGCGCTCGACGCCGCTGCCGTCGCGATCGTGCGCCGCTCGGCGCCGTTCGGCCGTTTTCCGCCCAACATGCTGTCCAACGACAGAGATGACTTGTGGGTCATCATCACCCGCTTCAAATTCACCCGGGAAGAAAAAATGGAAGCCAAGCTCAGTGGAGAATAAAATGCGCCAGTTTGATCGTTATTGCCTGTTCGGCAATCCTGTGGCGCACAGCAAGTCGCCCGCCATCCATGCCGCATTTGCGGCCCAGACCGGGGAAGCCATCGTCTACGAGCGGCGCCTGGCCGCTCTGGATGCTTTTGCCAGCACTGTGCATGAATTCATTGTTGACGGCGGCCTGGGCGCCAACGTGACGGTGCCCTTCAAGATCGAGGCCTGCGCGCTGGCCGATGCGCTGAGCGTGCGCGCCGAAGCGGCCGGCGCCGTCAACACGCTCAGCTTTCGCGATGGCGTCATTTTTGGCGACAATACCGATGGCGCCGGCCTGGTGGCTGACATCATCTTGAATGCGCAGCAAGCCATTACCGGCCAGCGCATCTTGTTGCTGGGCGCAGGCGGCGCCGCGCGCGGGGTGATCTTGCCGCTGCTGGGCCAGCAGCCGGCCCAATTGCTGATCGCCAACCGCACGCGTGCCAGCGCCGATGCGCTGGTGGCGCAGTTTTCGCAGCAACAAGACCACCCCGGCCAACTTGCGGCGGTCGCGTTCGATGAACCGGGTGCGCCATTCGACATCATCATCAACGCCACCTCGGCCAGCCTGAGTGGCGTGGCGCTGCCACTATCACCAAGCTTGTTCGGACCCCGGACGCTGGCGCTGGACATGATGTATGGCGCGCAACCGACCGTGTTCATGCAGTTCGCCGCCAGCCACGGTGCGCGCACCCGCGATGGCCTGGGGATGCTGGTCGAGCAAGC
>CANFGA010000277.1 GCA_947446335.1 Oxalobacteraceae bacterium
CGATCACCAGCGCGGGTGGAACAGGCAGCCCGATGTGCGCCATGCACAGCAGATTCCAGGCTTTCGAGCCCATCTGCTGCGCGGTTGGCTGCTGCGGCTGGCTCGGCTGGCGAGCGGGTACCGGATTGCTGCTGGCAATCAGGTAAAAGTGTTTGGGCCAATGGCTTGCGGATTTCATGCTGACATCCCTGTTTTGGTGAGCACCATCTGGCGCAGTGCATGCCCGGCTGCGAGCAGACTGTCCGATGCCTTTTCGATCGTGTTGGCCAGGTCGCTGGCCAGCAGCAATTCGGCCGGTGCCGCGTGGAGCGAGCGGACGATGACGATGCGGGCCTGGCGCGACAGTTCGTCGCACAAGCGCTCCGCGTGCAACATGCGCCAGAGCGTCTGTAAAAACAATTCGCTGTCGAGCGGGGCGCTGCGTTCGCTGAGATGGCGGGCTATTTCGATCGCCTTGACCTGGTCCTGAATCGCCGCCAGCGTGGTGTCGGCCAAGCGGCGCAGTACTTCGTTGACGGGCGCGGGCAGACCTGAAAGGGGTTCCAGCAGCGTCATCGAATGGATGAAGATGGCTTCTTCCAGACCGTCGGCTACATCGTCGGACTTTTCAAGCAGTTCCACCACGCTGCTCCAGCGGCTTTGCCGCTCGGCGCGCTGGCGCGCTTCCATCAGCAGATGGTCTGCCTCGCGCTCCCAGGTCTTGGCGCGCAAGACCAGGCGCTCGCCCTGGGCTGCATCCATCGCCGCGCCGTTTTCGAGCGCATCGCACAGGGCTTGCGCCAGCGCATGGCAATACGCGGCATGTTCGGCCAGCAGGTCGAACTCGAAGGTGCGCTGACGCAGCACGCGTGCCAGCAGCATCCTGGCCTCGTCGGCTACCAGCGCCACCGGTTGCTGTTGCAGCAAAATGGCGCTCGAGATGCGCATCAGTTCTTGCAAGAACTCGCTCGCCGCGGCTTCGCCCAGCACGTCGTCGAGGCGATCGCCGATCCGAAAGGCCTCGCTGTCGACCGCTTGCATCGCATTAAAAACAAGCCGCTCGCCGCCTGCCAGCAGCCAGGCCATGTGACCCCATTCTTCCTTCGCGGCACGGCGCAACAGGGCGCAAGCCTGGCCCTTGCGCACAAAGTTTTGCAGGCGCTTGCGGGCCCGGTTCCAGTCGATGACAAAGACGATGCGCGATGCAACGGCTTCCACGCCATCGAGCAGATCTTGCCCGGTTGCTGTCAGCGTGGCCTTGCCGACCAGATAAGGCTTGCCGGCATTGAGTCCGTCCGACGTCATCGGGTCGAACACGGTCCATAGAAAACCGACTTCTTCCAGCATCTGGCGAAAGAATGCAAAGCGGCCGGCATGCAGGTCGGAATAGGTCAGGTTGATTGCATCTTGTTCGATCTCGATCACCAGCACGTGGACATCGTTGGTCCCGATGTCGTTCTGGATCAGCAGCCGGGCGCCGTCGCGGGTCACCGCAGTATCGAGCCCGGGGTGAGCAAACTTGAGCGCAGCGGTGCGATGCAAGCCGCGCATGAAGGCTTGAATCAAGGGCCGATCGTGATCCTCGATTTGCCAGACATGGGCGCCGTCGAGATTCTCGGTGGCAATGTCGCTCGCCATGGCATTGAGTTGTTTGTGCAGATCCATCACCAACAGATGGAAGCTGTCCGCGCCTTTGCGATTGCCATGCGTCAACTCGACCAGCGCCTCGCGGGAAATGCCTTCTTCGTCTTCCATTTGATGCAGCCGCTGCAGCCAGTTGTCGCGCCGGGCCGCCAGATGCAGCCGATCTTCCCGGCCGCCTTCACCAGCATCGCAAAGCGGGCGCGCCATGATCGACAAGTCCGCCGCCAATGCAGCAAGCAACTGATTAAATTGCGGCAAGATCAGCATCTGGTCATCAAAATAAGCTGCCTTGACCATGTCTTGTAGCCATCTGGCATCGTGCAAGCCCGCTTGTGCCAGATCGCGTCCCCAGTCCGTGATGAGTATCTTGGGCGACTTTGCATGCTGGACGGCAGATTGCAGCAGCGTCAGGTATAGCTTCAGGCGATCGTTGGCGGCGAGCGCAGAGGTGACCCATGCGGGCATCAGCAGCGATTGCTGGCCCAGTGAGGCAACAGCTTTTTCCTTGAGCATGACGATTCTCTACCGGTAGCTTGTCCTATCGATAATTATAAAGAAATAACATGTCGGGTTGATGACAACAGAGAATGCGTTGCGCCTGCCCAGTTCTTCAATGTCCACGCGCCGCGGCATGCCTGGCATCAGTCGGTCGTGCTCGGACTTGCCAGCGTCTCGAGTAGCGAAATCAGATTGATGTTTTGAATTGCCGGCATGCTTGTTCCTTGTCGCGAGCCATGGCGGCGCGTGTTTGAATGCTCTGTCCGAGCGGAGAGCATGAAGGATGCAAGCGGTGCGTGGCTATTTCACGATCAGGAAAATTCCTGCAGTCTGATCGGAAGGTCTGACAAGCAAGCCATCATCGCTTTTTCAATCTCCAGAGCGGCTTGTTTGAGGTGCGGATTGCTCACTTCGCTGCCGGCGCGCCCGGCATCAAACTCAGCTTGAAAACCATCGCGCTGCGGCCACAGCGCATCGAGGTAGTCGAAACCGGCGTTCTCGATATAGGCTTGCGCCTGCGCCACCATCCGCTCGGAGCGCCCGGTTTTGGATAAAACCAGGATGATTTTGCTGCCATTTTCGCCCAGTTGCGAGAGGCGCTTGGCCAGGCGGACGGTGGGTCGCAAGTCGTCCAGCGAAGTTCCTGTAGGTAAGAAAATGACGTCGCTTTCTATGCTGATATCCTCGGTCAAGTCGTCAGCGAGGCCGCGCGTATCGACCACGACCAGATCG
Source organism: Oxalobacteraceae bacterium (assembly GCA_947446335.1). Lineage (GTDB taxonomy): Bacteria > Pseudomonadota > Gammaproteobacteria > Burkholderiales > Burkholderiaceae_D > Janthinobacterium. The sequence continues at coordinate 2,854 of CANFGA010000277.1, forward strand.
AATTCGCCGCCTGTTTTGCGCAGTTTCTTGATGCTTTTGAAAGGGCGCACTTCGATTTCGGGCTCGATGCCGTTCTTGAGCCGCGTGGCGCCCCATTCGACGCAGGAGAGTTGCTCCAGATCGTAATCGCCGATCAAGACTTTGCGCCCGTCGTGCGCGGCGGCGGTTGCCAATACTCGGGCCAGCGCACTTTTGCCTACGCCCCCTTTTTGCCCTACAAAAGATGCAATGATCATCACTACCTCGGTGTCTCAAGTGCGCTGCTATCGCGTCATGCGCTGCGCCACGGAACACGGCATCCATCTCGCCAAAGATGCTAGCAGCAACTCGTTTTTTTATTGAATGAACAAACAATATAAATTATTTATCTATATATTGCAAAATTTGCGCCCCATCGTTCGGTCATCCTTGTGATTTCGTCACTTTTTGATGGCATCGGAAACTGCCGATCGACACCTTTGACAGCCTGCCGTCACCAGGTTCTCATCGCTCAATGTACCTGCCTGGTCAACGCAGCGAGCCTGCACGGCGATGGCGGCTATACTCGTTGCTGAAGCTTGGCTGAGCAAGCCGGCCCAAAGCAGCGCTGCGCTGTTGCGATTGAATTTACCTCTGTTGGAGAAGTTGTCATGCCCGTCCCGATGTTGAATGGCCCGATTACCCATCTGGTTTCCGATTGCGATGGTGTCTTGATCGACAGCGAAGCCGCAGCGCTGCAGGCATTGCTGTCTGCGCTGCAGTTGCGCGTTGGCAATCGCGACGAATTGAATGCGCTGATCTTGCCGCGCCTGGGATTGTCGATCGATGTTTTGCTGCTGCAAATTTTCGAGAAAATTGGCATCGCCGACCCGGACCCGGCCGAAATCGCTGGCATCATCGATCTCGTCGAGATGGAATGCGACCGTCAATTGGCGCTGGTTCCCGGCGTGCTGCAGGCACTGCGCGACATTCGATTGCCGATGGCGGTGGCCAGCAACAGCAGCCACGCCCGGGTGCGTTCGGCGTTGCAGCAAACCGGACTGTCAGCGTTGTTTGGCGAGCGCATCTACACGGCCGATGTCGTGGGCCATCCGAAGCCGCACCCTGCAGTCTATCTGGCAGCAGCGGCAAGCTTTGGCGTGGCACCTGGCAATTGCATCGCGATCGAGGATAGCGTCACTGGCGCCACCGCAGCGGTGGCAGCGGGCATGTGCGTGCTGGGTTTTACCGGAGGCGCTCATGTCGCGGCGGGGCAAGCGACGCGTCTGAAAGCGATCGGCGTCCATGCGACCTTCGACGACATGCGGCAATTGCCCGGATTGATACACCGATATTGACGATGGCTTGACGATCAATGCGCCCCGGTCGCTTCTGCCGAGGCCGCGCTTTTTTTCGGCTTGGTCATCCAGACCAGCGAGATCAAGCTCAGAAAGAGGATGGCTGACATCCAGAAAATGTCAGTCGCACCCATGGTGCTGGCCTGCACCGACAAGCTGCGTTCGATGACGGCCAGCGCGCCGGGCTCCGACAATCCTTGTGAAGTCAAGGTGTGCAGCGCCTCATTGAAGGCCGGGTTGTCCGGTCCGGTGTGTTCTGCCAGTTGCGCATGGTGCAGCGCGCTGCGCCGGTCCCACAGGGTGGTCGTGATCGACGTGCCCATGCCGCCGAACATGATGCGCACGAAATTGGACAGGCCGGCCGCCGCCGGGATCTTGTCCGGCGCTTGGCCCGAGAGGATGATCGAGGTCAGCGGAACGAAGAACATCGCCATCGCCGCGCCCTGGATGATGGTCGGAATCATCAGTGCCATCAGATCGACATCGGCCGTGTACTTTGAGCGCATGTAGAAAACCAGCGCAAAGATGATGAACGCCGCGCTGGCGACCCAGCGTGCATCGACCTTCGGCAATATCTTGCCCACCAGCGGAGACATCAGGATCGCCAGGATGCCGACCGGCGCCATCACCTTGCCCGCTTCGGTGGCCGTGTAGCCGATCTGGGTCTGCAGCCATAGCGGCATGATCACCAGCGAACCGAAGAACAGGCCGTAAGCCACCGAGATCGCCACCACGCCGGCGCTGAAATTGCGCCCTGCGAACAACGACAGGTCGACCACCGGATGCTCGTCGCCGAGCTCCCAGATGATGAAGAAGATGAAGCATACCAAAGCCACCGAACCGAGGATCACGATCTCGCCGGAATTGAACCAGTCGAGTTCCTTGCCCTTGTCCAGCATCAGTTGCAA
>CANFGA010000278.1 GCA_947446335.1 Oxalobacteraceae bacterium
AGCATCCCGCGCGGCACACCTTGCAAACCATCTTCGCCGCCGGTGAAGGGTGAACGCAACGCCAGGAAATACACCATCTGCGCCAGCGCCAGCGTGATCATCGTGAAATAGATGCCCTGGCGCCGGATCGCCAGAGCGCCCATCACCAGCCCGATCAGCGCGCCGGCCGCCACGCCCAGCAGCAGGCTCAGTTCGACCGGCAACTCCAGCGATCGCAGCGCATAACCGGCGACATAACCGGCCGAGCCAAAGAATGCCGCATGGCCGAACGAGAGCAAACCAGTAAAGCCGATCAACAGGTTGAAAGCGCAGGCAAACAGCGCGAAGCAGAGCAGCTTCATCAGGAAAATCGGATAGCCGAAAAAGGGTGCGGCCAAGGCCAGCGCGAAGGCGATTGCGTAGCCTATGTTTTTGTTCATTTGTAGTTGCTCCAGTGCAGTTGAAAGCCCTGGACTGACCAGGGCGGTGACGACACGATCATTTTTCCTTGCCGAACAAGCCGGCCGGGCGCAGCAGCAGCACGATCACCATCACGACGAAGACCACGGTGGCCGATCCGGCCGGATAGAACACGCGGGTCAAGCCTTCGATCACGCCCAGCCCCAGGCCGGTCAGGATCGAACCCATGATCGAGCCCATGCCGCCGATCACCACCACCGCGAACACAACGATGATCAGATTCGACCCCATCAACGGCGAAACCTGGATGATGGGCGCGGCCAGCACGCCGGCAAAGCCAGCCAGCGCCACGCCAAAACCGTAGGTCAGCGTGACCATCAACGGCACGTTGATGCCGAATGCTTCGACCAGTTTCGGGTTTTCGGTGCCGGCACGCAAATAGGCACCGAGCTTGGTTTTTTCGATCATGAACCAGGTGCCGAAGCACACCACCAGCGAGGCAACGACGACCCAGGCGCGGTAATTGGGCAAGTACATGAAGCCCAGATCATTTCCGCCGCTAAGCAATTCAGGGGTTTCGAAACGCTGGCCGGACACGCCATAAAACGAGCGCAGCACGCCTTCGATGATCAAGGTGATGCCGAAGGTAAACAGCAAGCCATACAAATGGTCGAGCTTGTACAAGAAGCGCAGCATGGTTTTTTCGATGATGATGCCCAGCACACCGACCAGCAGCGGCGCCAGCACCAGCATGGTCCAGTAACTCAAGCCAAAATAAGTCATCCCCATCCAGGCCAGGAAGGCGCCCAGCATGTACAGCGCGCCGTGCGAGAAATTGATAACATTGAGCAAGCCGAAGATGACCGCCAGTCCGAGCGACAACATCGCATAGAACGAGCCGTTGACCAGGCCCAGCAACAACTGGCTCATCATCGCTTGTAACGGTACGCCGAAGATTTCCATGGGCATCGCAATATAAAGAATCGCCGGACCAGCCGGCGATGGGTGGAAGAGAAAATCTCAGCGCAACGCACCGTGCAGAAAAATACGGCGCGCGGCGGCGCCAGCAGCGCCGGGCTGACTTATTTCCAGAGCGCGCACTTCGATTCAGCCTTGGTCAGATAGGCTTGAGCGCCCGGCACGGTGGCGATCACGTTGTAGTAATCCCACGGCGCTTTCGATTCCGCCGGCTTCTTCACTTGCATCAGATACATGTCGTGCACCATGCGACCATCGGGACGGATCTCGCCGCCCTTGGTGAACATGTCGTTGATCTTGGTTTTTTTCATCTGCGCCATGACCTTGTCGGAATCGTCGGTGCCGACCGCCTTGACCGCGTTCAGGTAAGTCATCGTGGCCGAATAGTCGGCCGCCTGCAGCATCGACGGTTCTTTCTTCATCTTCGAAAAATAGCGCTTGGCCCAGGTGCGCGATTCGGCATTCTGATCCCAGTACCAGCCATCGGTCAGATACATGCCCTGGGTCAGGTTCAAGCCCAGCGCGTGGATATCGTTGATGAAAACGAGCAAACCGGCCAGCTTCATCGTCTTGGTAACGCCGAATTCGTTGGCCGCCTTGACGCTGTTGATGAAGTCGCCGCCGGCATTGGCCAGGCCCAGGATCTGCGCCTTCGATGCCTGCGCCTGCAACAGGAAGGACGAGAAATCCGAAGCCGACAATGGATGCTTGACGCTGCCCAGCACCTTGCCGCCGGCAGCCTTGACCAGGTCCGCCGTATCCTTTTCCAGCGAGGCGCCGAACGCATAATCGGCGGTCAGGAAATACCAATCCTTGCCGCCCTGCTTGACCAGAGCGCCGCCGGTGCCGCGCGCCAGCGCCACCGTATCGTAGGCGTAATGCACGGTATAAGGGCTGCATTCCTCGTTGGTCAGGCGCGATGAACCGGCGCCGATCGCGATGAAGATCTTTTTCTTTTCCTCGGCCACTTTCGCCATCGCCAGATTGGCGCCGGAATTGGTGCCGCCGATCAGCATGTCCACACCCAGGCGGTCGAACCATTCGCGCGCCTTCGAGGCGGCGATGTCAGCCTTGTTTTGATGGTCGAGCGCGATGAATTCGATTTTCTTGCCAGCGAGCACGACGCCGGCATCGGCGATCGCCATCTTGATCGCTTCCGCGCCGCCGGGGCCGTCGACATCGGAATAGACGCCGGACATGTCGGTGATGAAACCGATCTTGATCGTGTCGCCCGATACCTGGGCCTGGGCCGGGAAGGAAAAGGCGCAGCAAGCTGCGGCGGCAAGGGCGATGGCGTTCAGTTTCATGGTGTCTCCGTTGGAATGATTATTATGGTAAAAATATACTGCTCACTGCTGCTGCAGCGCTAGACGCCCAGCAGCTCGGTCAATGCCGGCATCCTGGCCTCGAGTTCGGATGCGGCAAAGGTCAATGCGATCTGGCCATGTTCCATCACGTAAAACCGGTCCGCCAGCGGTGCGGCGAAGCGGAAATTCTGTTCGACCATGATGATCGTGTAACCCTTCGCCTTCAGCGTCGTGATCATCCGCGCCAAGCCTTGCACGATGACTGGCGCCAGGCCTTCGGAGATTTCGTCGAGCAACAGCAGGCGCGCGCCGGTGCGCAGTATCCGCGCCACGGCCAGCATCTGCTGCTCGCCGCCCGACAAGCGGGTGCCTTGGCTGTGCTTGCGCTCTTCCAGGTTGGGGAACATCGCATAGATTTCGGGGATCGTCATGCCGGCTTCGCCGCTCGCCAGTTGCGGCGGCAGCATCAGGTTTTCCTCAGCCGACAGCGATGAAAAAATGCCGCGCTCTTCCGGGCAATAACCGATCCCCAGGTGGGCGATCTTGTAGGTAGGCAAATTGATCGACTCGACGCCGTTGACCTTGATCGATCCCTTGCGCGCGCCGGTCAAGCCCATGATCGCGCGCAGCGTGGTGCTGCGCCCGGAGCCGTTACGCCCGAGCAAGGTCACGACCTCGCCCTTGCCCACCGACAGGTCGACCCCGTGCAAGATGTGCGATTCACCGTACCAGGTGTTGAGCTGGCTGATTTCCAGGGCGAGCGTCATGCGTGCACTCCTTCCGGCACTCCGGTGCCCGGCACTTCGGTGCCCGGCACTTCGGTGCCCGGCACTCCGGTGCCCGGCTCTTCCGTGCCCATGTACGCTTCCCTGACCTGCGGATTTTTCGATATGTCGGCGTAATTTCCTTCGGCCAGCATCTCGCCGCGCTGCAGCACGGAAATCTTGTCGCAGATGCCAGAGACCACGTTCATGTTGTGCTCGACCATCAAGATGGTGCGCCCGCTGGAGACTTTCTTGATCAACGCAGTGACCCGATGCACGTCTTCATGGCCCATGCCCTGGGTCGGTTCATCGAGCAGCATCAATTCGGGATCCATCGCCAGCGTGGTGGCGATTTCGAGCGCGCGCTTGCGGCCATATGGCATGTCGGCGGTGATGGTGTCGGCAAATTCAGCCAGATCGACTTCGGTCAGCAATTCCATCGCGCGCTCATCGAGTTGCGACAAGCTGCGTTCGCTTTGCCAGAAATGAAACGATGTGCCGAGTTGACGCTGCAAGCCGATGCGCACGTTTTGCAGCACGGTCAGGTTCGGGAAAACGGCTGAAATCTGGAAGGAACGGATCACCCCCATGCGTGCGATCTGGGCCGGTTTGGCGGCGGTGATGTCCTTGCCATTGAACAAAATTCGGCCCGAGGAAGGCACCAGGAACTTCGTCAGCAGATTGAAACAGGTGGTTTTTCCGGCGCCATTGGGACCGATCAAGGCGTGGATATGGCCACGCTCCACCTTCAAATTGACATCATTGACTGCAGTGAAACCCTTGAACTCCTTGGTCAGGTTTCTTGTTTCCAAGATGATGTCCGACATCGTGTCTCCTCATGATTCTTGTGGTTCTGGGGATTTTTATCTTGTTTTTTATTATTTTTATCTTGCTGCTTTGTATTTTTTTCTCAATATTACACAGATTGGTTTTTCCTAACAATACAGTATAACTACCATAAGCTGGCGGGATCGGTTGCGCGCCAAAAACTGCGCTGCCAGGCCCGCCATCGAAGCAACAGGCACTGATTCGGCACGCTTTTTCAGCATCGAACCGGGCGCAGCGAATCAGCAACTGATCAACGGCTCGCAGCCTGCATTTCCGACACCAGCGTCTCCACCAACGTGGCTGCCGCCATCGCGCGCGCGCGAGCGACGCCAGTGCCGGCCCACAGCGACATCAATTCGGTATCGCCCGACTTGGCCGCCGCCGCGCGCAAACTGCCGGTCAATGCATTTTGTACCGGATACGACGGCACTTGCAGCTCGACCTCGGCCATCAGTTGCATGAAACGATTGTCCAGGCCGCGCGCATAGCGCCCTGAAAAAGCGCGCGTCAAGCGGGTTTCAGCGCTGGCCGCAGCACTGCCGGCATCGAGCAAGCGCTGCTTGTAGGCCGGATGAATGCCAGACTCGTCGGTAACAAGGAACGCGGTCCCCATTTGCACCGCCGAGGCGCCCAGCGCCAGCGCGCGTGCAATATCGGCACCGTCCATGATGGCACCGGCCGCGATCACCGGGATGTCCAGTGCGTCCACCACCAGCGGCAACAATTGTCCTGCGCTTAATGTGGCATCTTGCTGCGCGCCGATGAAAGTACCGCGATGACCGCCGGCT
>CANFGA010000279.1 GCA_947446335.1 Oxalobacteraceae bacterium
CGCAAGAGATCCACGCCATTTTCTGCCGCGAATACTTCGAGCAAACCACGCCCTATGCGTATGCCGGGCACAAACTGGTCGAGGATACCAGCAAGGATGAGCCGGTCCAGATCGACATCAACGTGATCCATCGTCAGGTGCCGCTGGCGCTGCAAGGCGGCGGCAATGGCCCGATCGATGCATTCGTCAATGCGCTCGGACTCGACATCAAGCTGATGGATTACCATGAGCACGCGATCGGCTCGGGCGCCAATGCGCAAGCGGCCTGCTACGTCGAATTGCGTCTGGCCGACGGCCCGACGCTGTTCGGCGCGGCGCTCGACAGCAACATCGTCACCGCCTCGTTCAAGGCCGTGCTCAGCGCGCTGAACCGTCAGTTGCGCAGCAACGAGCAAACCAAGGCAGTGGCGGCGGCAGAGGCGTGATGCACCAACGTATTAGCGCGCCAGGCGGATTCCAGTGAATTGCCAGCGCGCGTCAGCCGGAAAGAAATTGCGGTAACTGGCGCGCGCATGGCCGGGCGGCGTGGCGCACGACGAGCCGCGCAGCACATACTGGTTCAGCATGAACTTGCCGTTGTATTCCCCCAACGCACCGCGCGCCGCCCGATACCCCGGGTAGGGCGCATAGCTGCTGCTGGTCCATTGCCAGCAACAGCCAAACATCTGGGCCAGGCCATCATGAGTGGCACCAAGCGGATGCAGATGACGAACAGGATCCTGCTCGCCCATCGTCAGGCCAGAAGCGGCGCCAGCGCCGCTTCTGGCATCCACCGCGTTCTGCGCGCATTCCCACTCGGCTTCGGTTGGCAAGCGCGCATCGACCCAGTGCGCATATGCGTCGGCTTCGAACAAGGACAGATGACACGCCGGGCGCGCCAGCGCCAAGGGCTGCAAGCCGTGCAGCGTGAATTCATGCCACTGCGCCTCGTCATCGCATTGCCAGTAGAGCGGAGCAGCGATCTGTTCCCGGCACACCCAATCCCAGCCTTCGGATAGCCACAGATCGGGCTTGCGATAGCCGCCAGCCTCGATAAAATCGAGAAATTCACGATTCGTCACCAGGCGCGCTGCCAGTTCGAACGGCGCGATGTATGCCAGATGGCGCGGCAATTCATTGTCGAAGCAAAACCCGCGGCCCTCTGAGTCCGAGCTGACGCCGGGCTCGAAACCGATATCAGTCAAGCCGCCGTCAAAAGCGAGCCACGCTTGCTGCGGCGCAGCCAAAGCCAGAGGCGAAGCCAAGCCCAGCGGTGCATCCAGATAAGCCGGCAACAGCGGATTGTGCGCAAGCAGATGCTTGACATCGGTCAGCATCAATTCCTGATGCTGCTGCTCGTGCTGCAGACCCAGTTCGAGCAGATCGGCCAATTGCGCGCGCTCAGTGTCATCGAGATCGGACCGCAGCAGCAGGGTCATGCGCTGATCGATGTCTTGCCGGTAGGCGCGCACATCAGCCATGCCTGGGCGCGTGAGCAAGCCGCGCTGGGCGCGCGGATGGCGCGCGCCGATGCCGTTGTAATACGAATTGAACAGCATCCGAAAGGCAGGATGAAAAGGGATGAATTGTGACTCCAGCGCTTCGAGCACGAAGGTCTCGAAAAACCACGATGTGTGCGCCAGATGCCATTTCAGCGGACTGGCATCTGGCATCGATTGCGCACCGCAGTCCTCGTCGGACAACGGCGCGACCAGCAGCATCGAGCGCTGGCGCACGCGCTCGAAACGGGCCAGCGGATCGAGTGCCGTCATGCCATCAAGTGTTGCACGAGCGCGCATGCAGCACCGCATACCATTGCTCGGGATCGGTCCACACTTGCGCAGACTGGAATCCTGCCTGTTCCAGCAACGCAGAAAACGCTGCCGGCGTGTATTTGTAGCTGTTTTCGGTATGGATGCGCTCGCCGCGTGCAAAGCGGCGCTGCCCGCCGGGCCACGTCACATCGAGATCGACGCGCGCTTCCAGGTGCATTTCGACCCGGCTTTTTTCCGCATTGAAAAAGCCACGGTGCTGCCATTGCCTGATGTCGAAATCGGCGCCCAGCAGCATGTTCAAGTGGCGCAGCAGATTCAAATTGAAGGCCGCGGTCACACCCAGCGCATCGTCGTAAGCGGCATCGAGAACGGCCTTGTCCTTGACCAGATCGACGCCGATCAACAAGGCGCTGCCTGGCATGGCATTCGCGCGCAAAAGTTTTAAAAAGGCAACAGCCTGGTCGGGTGCAAAATTGCCGATCGACGAACCCGGATAAAAGAACAGGCGCCGGTCGCTGCGCACGCTGCCAGGCAGATCGAACTCGCCGGAAAAGTCACAGCCCAGAGCCAGCATTTCGATCTGCGGAAAACGCTGCTGCAGCCGCTGCAGCGAGGCGCGCAAGAAGTCGTAGGAAATGTCGAGCGCCACATACTGGTTCGGTTGCAGCAGAGGAAACAGGCTGGCCGCCTTGGCGCAATTGCCGGCGCCCAGGTCGATCAAGGTGCACCCTGGCCCGACGGCGCGCGCGATGGCTGCGCCGTGCTGCTCGAAAATGCCGGCTTCGGTGCGAGTCGGATAATATTCAGGCAACTCGCAAATCGCTTCGAACAGTTTCGATCCGAGCGCATCGTAGAAGTACTTGGGCGAAGTCCAAGCGTGCTCGGCTTGCAAGCCGGCGCTGATCTCGATGCCATCGGGTGATGACAACGCAGTGTGACCGGAAATCGAAGACAGGGGCATGGTGGCGAGGGGATGGTTGAGAGCGGCTGGGGGGACGGCTGCATCGCAGATGCTGCAGCCTTGTTTTTGCTTATTTTTGTTATCATAGCCCAAACCCGCCATGCCAGCACCAGGCGCAGTCGCGGTCCGGACCTGCCTGTTGGCATTTTTTTGTTGTAGCGTCATTTTTACCACTCTCAAGGCCAGTCATGACCCCATTTTTCCGCATCAAATCCCTGCTCGGCGCCTCTTTCGCTTGCGCATTGCTGCTCGCCGCCGCGCCATCGCAGGCGCAGTCACAAAACGTGCTGCGCGTGTCGGCCATTCCGGACGAGGCACCGACCGAATTGCAGCGCAAGTTCAAGCCGCTGGGCGAGTATCTGGAAAAGAAGATCGGCATGAAGGTCGAATTCACGCCGGTGACCGACTACGCGGCGTCGGTCGAAGCCTTGATCAACAAGAAAGTGGACATGGTCTGGTTCGGCGGCTTCACCTTCGTGCAAGCGAAAGTGCGCAGCAACAATGCAATCACGCCGCTGGTGCAGCGCCTCGAAGACGAAAAATTCAAATCGGTCTTCATCACGACCAAGGCCGACATCAAGCAATTGAGCGACTTGAAAGGCAAGACACTGAGCTTCGGCTCTGAATCGTCGACCTCGGGTCACCTGATGCCGCGCTCGTTCTTGCTCGCAGCCAAGATCGATCCGGACACCGATTTGAAGCGCATCGCCTTCTCTGGCGCGCATGATGCTACCGTGGCGGCAGTGTCCGGCGGCAAGGTCGATGCCGGCGCGCTCAACATGTCGGTATGGGAAAAACTGGTGGCCGAGAAGAAGGTCGACCCCAGCGTGGTGCGCGTGTTTTACACCACGCCCGGCTACTACGATTACAACTGGAGCGTGCGCTCGGACATGGATGCAAGCTTGCGCAAGAAGCTGAGCGACGCCTTCCTGGCGCTCGACCCGAAAAATCCCGAAGACAAGGCAATTCTCGACTTGCAACGCGCCACCAAATTCATCCCGACCAAGGCTGAAAACTATGGCGCGATCGAAGCGGCTGCGCAAAACGCAGGTTTGCTGAAGAAGTAAATGATGAGCGCGTCGCCACTGGCCCAGACCAGCTATCGCCTGGAAAACCTGACGGTGCGCCACTTGGCCGCCGGCCAGGCAGCCGCACTGCAGGGCATCGACCTGGCCATCGCCCAAGGCGAGCAACTGGCCATCATCGGCCCTTCGGGCGCTGGCAAGACCACGCTGCTGGCGACGCTGGCCTGCTCCCATCAACCCGCCAGCGGCAGCTTCGCCGCCTTCGGCGTGGCGCCGTGGGCATTGCCGCAAGCTGAGCGCCATCGCTTGCGCGCCAAATTGTTCCTGGCGCCGCAAACCCCGCCGCTGCCCCCGCGCCAGCGCGTCGTCACGGCAGTGCTGGCGGCGCGATTGCCGCAGTGGAGCTTGTGGCGCGCCCTGGTATCGCTGATCAAGCCGAGCGATCCGCAAGCAGCGTACCAGGCGTTGCAGCGCTTCCAGTTGGGCGAGAAGCTCTATGCGCGGGTCGACCGGCTCTCGGGCGGCGAACGCCAGCGCTGCGCCCTGGCACGCCTGTTGCTGTCGAACGCGCAAGTGCTGCTGGTCGACGAGCCGCTGTCGGCGCTCGACCCGGCGCTATCGCAACTGACGATCGCCACCTTGCAACAGGAAGCGACAGCGCGCGGCGCGACCCTCATTTGCAGCCTGCATCAGGTCGACATCGCGCTGGCCAGTTTTCCGCGCATCATCGGGCTCAAGGATGGCCGCATCGCGTTCGACTTGCCGCGCATCGAGGTCACCGATGCGATGATTGCCGCGCTATACAGAAACGAGGCTGCGGCCGAAACAACGGCGGCGACCACCACAGCGCCAGACGCACCGGCGCGGCGCGCCGCCGGCGCCTGCTTTTGATATTGTGATTGCTTGATTCCATGAAGTCGAACCAAATACCATCCCGACACCACGTCGATCCGGCTTGGCGCGGCCGGGTCACCTGGTCCGTGCTGGCCCTGCTCGTGCTGTGGCCGATGCTGCAAGTGAGTGAATTCCACCCTTCCATCCTGTTCGACTGGCAAAGCTTGAGCGCGGCCGGGCGCTTCCTGGCTGACTTCGTGCCACCGGCCCACTCGCCCCAATTTCTGCTGATGCTGCTGCGCGAAACCTGGCAAACCGTCGCCATCGCGACAGCCGGCTTGACGCTGGCGCTGCTGGGCGCGATCCCGGCCACGCTCCTGGTGACCGACCGGCTGTCGATTTCGATGCTGGGCACCGGCCGCATGCGCGTTGCGTCGAGCCTGCTGCGCCACGGTGTGCGGCAACTGCTGGTGCTGCTGCG
>CANFGA010000280.1 GCA_947446335.1 Oxalobacteraceae bacterium
AGTGCAATCACGGCGATCGCAGCCTTGACCTTGGTCGGCAGACGCGACTTGAGCCAGATGAACACGACGTAAGCGGCAACGGCAACCATCAGCACATACATGAAGTCGGCCGTGGTGGCGCGCAGCACCGAGTAGAACGGCGTGAAGTACCAGGTCGGAGCAATGTGCAACGGTGTCTTCAGCGAATCGGCAGGGATGAAGTTGTTGTACTCGAGGAAGTAACCGCCCATTTCCGGTGCAAAGAACACGACGGTGCTGAAGATCAGCAGGAAGATCGATACGCCGAACAAGTCATGCACCGTGTAGTAAGGATGCGAAGGAATCGAATCAACCGGATGGCCATCGGCGCCGATGTTATCCTTGACTTCAATGCCATCCGGATTGCTCGAACCAACTTCATGCAGTGCGATCAGATGCGCGACAACCAGACCCAGCAATACCAGCGGGATCGCGATCACGTGAAACGCGAAGAAGCGGTTCAGCGTGGCGTCGGAGACGACGTAGTCACCGCGGATCCACAGCGACAGGTCCGGTCCGATGAATGGAATCGCGCCGAACAGGTTGACGATCACCTGCGCGCCCCAGTATGACATCTGGCCCCATGGCAGCAAATAGCCAAAGAACGCTTCAGCCATCAGGCACAGGAAAATCGCGAAGCCGAACAGCCAGATCAATTCGCGCGGCTTGCGGTACGAACCGTACAGCAGCGCGCGCGTCATGTGCAGGTAAACGATGATGAAGAAGGCGGAAGCGCCGGTCGAGTGCATGTAGCGCACCAGCCAGCCCCACGGTACTTCGCGCATGATGTATTCGACCGAACCGAAGGCCAGATTGGCGTCCGGCTTGTAGTGCATCGTCAGGAAGATGCCGGTGACGATCTGCATGACCAGCACCAGCATCGCCAGCGAGCCGAAGATGTACCAGAAATTGAGACTCTTTGGCGCGTAATACTTGCCCCATTGATCATTCCACAGCTTGGTCAGCGGAAAGCGGTCATCGACCCAGCCCACGGCTTTTTCGGCCAGCGGCGCGTCGGCCGGGAATTTTGTTTCATGAAAAGCCATGGTTATGCCTCACCTTTCTCGTCTTTGCCGATGACCAGTTTGGTATCGCTCAAATACATGTGGCGCGGCACTTGCAGATTGTCCGGCGCGGGTTTGTTCTTGAATACGCGACCGGCCATGTCGAAGGTCGAACCGTGGCATGGGCACAGGAAGCCGCCTTCCCAGTCGTCCGGCAGCGATGCTTGCGGGCCGGGCGTGAACTTGGTCGAAGGCGAGCAGCCCAGATGGGTGCAGATGCCGACCGCCACCAGCAGCTCAGGCTTGATCGAGCGGTGTTCGTTGCGTGCGTATTCGGGCGTGTATTCTTCCGGATTGCGCTTGGAGTCGGCATCGGCCACTTTGCCGTCGGTCAGCTTCAGCGATGCGACCATTTCGGGCGTGCGCTTGACGATCCAGACCGGCTTGCCGCGCCATTCGACTGTTCTCATCTCGCCTGGCAGCATGCCGGCGAGATCAACTTCTACCGGCGCACCGGCGGCTTTCGCCTTTTCCGATGGCTGGAATGTACTTACCAACGCCCCTGCGGTGGCCAAACCGACCACACTGCCCGCCGCGCACGTAGCGACGAGCAAGCCGCGTCGGCCGGAATCGACCTGCTTTTCGTTACTCATACCAACCCCAATCAGTCAAAATGCGAAATCTTACGAAGCCCGAATAGTGCTTCTAACAACCTTAAATTATAAGTCAAGCGCGAAGCGATTTGAAGCAAAAACGTTGCCGCTGTCTCAATTCAGGTCTTTTGTGGCCTGTATGGTATCGCAAAGCGCTTGTCTGCAGCGCCGCCCGCCTTGATCGCCCGTGTCAAAGCGGCAATTGTCGCCCCGGTTCAACGCCGGCACCGGCGCGTTCAATTGGTTTCTGACTGAAACGATAGTATGATCGGGGCGTCTTTTTGCATAATTTTTGGGAGTATTGAACATGGCAATGATGCAAGAATTCAAGCAATTCGCGATGAGGGGCAATGTCGTCGATCTGGCGGTCGGTATCATCATCGGATCGGCGTTCGGAAAAATCGTCGCCTCGTTGGTGGAAGACATCGTGATGCCGCCGATCAGCAAGCTGTTTGGCGGACTCGATTTTGCCAACTATTATCTACCGCTGAACAATCAGGGCATGCACTTGACCCTGATCGAGGCGAAGAAAGCCGGCGCGGTATTTGCCTACGGTAACTTCATCACGATCTTGATCAATTTCATCATCCTGGCCTTCATCATTTTCCAGATGGTGCGCCTGGTGAACAAGGCGCGCAGCAGCAATGAGCCGGCACCGGCGCCGGTGATCACGCCCGAAGAGATCGTGCTGCTGCGCGAAATAAGGGATAGCCTGAAGAAGTAGCAGGGCGCCGATCTGGTTGCACCTTGTTTTTGCCATTTTTTTGATGAAATTTTATGCGACAACTCTGGTTATTGTTTGCCCAGTCGGTGACCGTCATTCTGGCGCTGTATTTCGTTTATGTCGCCACCGGCCCGGAGTGGGGCGGGCGCGTGGTGCCGCGGGTCCAGCAGATGGGAACCGCCGCCGCACCCGCAGCGCTGCTTGAAGCGACGACGACGCCGCCCGGGTCCGGGGGCTCTTACCGCGAGGCGGCCGGGCGCGCGATGCCGGCGGTGGTCAACATCCTGACCAGCAAGGCGCCGGTGCGGGCCGACAATCCCTTGCTGCGCGATCCATTTTTCAAGCGTTTCTTCGGCGAGCGCAATGGCGAACAGGCGCCGGCCGAGTCCAGCCTCGGTTCCGGCGTCATCGTCAGCCCTGAAGGCTACATCCTGACCAATAACCATGTCGTCGAGGGCGCCGACGAGATCGAAGTCGTGCTGGCCGATGGCCGCAGAAGCGCCGCCAACGTGGTCGGCCTCGATCCGGAGACCGATCTGGCGGTCATCAAGATCAAGCTCGACAAGCTGCCGGTGATGGTGCTCGGCCAGGTCGAACAGGCGCGCGTGGGCGATGTGGTGCTGGCGATCGGCAATCCGTTCGGTGTGGGCCAGACCGTGACGATGGGGATCATTTCTGCGCTGGGGCGCAACAACTTGCACATCAATCATTTCGAGAATTTCATCCAGACCGATGCCGCGATCAATTTCGGCAATTCGGGTGGCGCCTTGATCGATACCCACGGCAACATGCTTGGCATCAATTCGGCGATTTATTCGCAAAGCGGCGGCTCGGTCGGCATCGGTTTTGCGATTCCGGTCTCGACCGCGAAGACGGTGATGGAGTCGATCATCAAGTCCGGCCACGTGGTGCGCGGCTGGATCGGCGTCGAATCGCAGGAAATCACGCCGGAACTGGCCGACAGCTTCGGCTTGAGCCGCCGTAGCGGCGCCATCATCGCCGGCATCGTCAGAAATGGCCCGGCCGATCGCGGCGGCATGCGTCCGGGCGACATCCTGTTGACAGTGGCCGGCAAACCGGTGGCCGATACTAACGAGATGCTGAACCTGATCGCACAATTGCAGCCGGACCAGAAAGCCGAGATGACGGTGTTGCGCAAGGGCAGCGTCACCACGCTCGCCATCGTGGTGGGCAAGCGCCCGCCAGCGAGATGATGAACAATTTGGAGAGCAATACTTTGGAGAGTAATACATGCATTTGCGCGATTTGACGCAGTTCCTGGCGGAATTGAGCGAGAACAACAATCGCCCGTGGTTCGCGATGAACAAGCCGCGCTACGATATCTTGCGCGCCGAATTTCTCGAGGTGGTGACCGCCTTGATCGGTGAGCTGAGCCGCTTCGATCCCTTGGTGGCGCATTGCAATCCCAAAAAAGCGTTGTTCCGGATTAACCGCGACTTGCGTTTCGGACACGACAAACGCCCGTACAAGACGCGCTTTTCAGCCGCCATCGTGCCCAACGACTTGCGCCGCCCGAGCACCGCTGGCGGACCCGCATATTATTTGCAGATCGGCGCTGACGGCCAATTATTGTTCGGTGCCGGCGAATACACGCCGCCGCCGCCGCGCCTGCGCGCGATCCGCACCCGGATGGTGATTGACGCCGCCGGTTTCTCGAAGGTGCTGAAGAACAGCAAACTGGTGCGCACTTTCGGCCAGTTGCAAACCGAAGGCAAGCTGCTGCGCCCGCCCAAGGGCTTCGATGCGCAGGACGTGCACATCGAGTCCATCAAGCTGCGCAGCTTTTTTGTCTGGCGCGAAGTCGACTTGAAGTTGAACGAGCCCGATCAACTGGTGCCGGACTTGGCCAGCGGGCTCAAGGATAGTTTTGCGTTGGTGGACTGGCTGCGCGCAGTCGTCGTTGTTGATCAACCGGATCAACCCGAGTAATTTGTTCTTGAGGAGATGTCAATGGCTTTGCCACATGCAGCGAGCGGTGACGTGATCACGGTCGGACGAGGTGCGCAAGACTTTTCCCAATTTTCGGCGCATGCGCTGGCCAAGACCAAGGAATTGGAATTGGTGCGCTTGATCTTGCCGAAAGGTAAAAGCATGCCCGAGCACCATGTACCCGGGGAGTTGACGCTGCTGTGTCTGGAAGGCAAGATTGTCGTCGACGTGCACGGCAAGGAGCGCACACTGCACGCCGGCGAGATGCTGTATCTGTTCGGCGGCCAGGCCCATGCGCTGCGCGCCGAACAGGATGCGGTGGCCTTGTTGACGATCCTGCTGGTCTAGGGCGCCCTCAGGCGGTTTCTTCGCGCGGATCGCGCGCCAGCAGGCGCGCCAGCAAGTCTTGCGGCGCATCGCCATCGAACAGCACGCCGGCCACGCCGTTGGTGATCGGCATGTCGACGCCGAGCTTGCGCGCCAGTTCGCGCACCGCCTTGGCGCAGGGCACGCCTTCGGCCACATGGCCCAGTTCGGCCACGATGGTCGAGAGCGCCTTGCCTTGTCCCAGTCCCAAGCCGACGCGGCGGTTGCGCGACAGGTCGCCGGTGCAGGTCAGCAGCAGATCGCCGATCCCGGTCAGGCCCATGAAGGTTTCGCTGTTGCCGCCCAGTGTCGTGCCTAGCCTGGTGATCTCGGCCAGCCC
>CANFGA010000281.1 GCA_947446335.1 Oxalobacteraceae bacterium
ATTTCAAACCGAAACGGTTGAAGATGCGCGTGTAGGCGTCAAACATGATTTGATACGACGCTTGCATGCCGGCTGCGTCGCGGTCGAAGGAATAGGCATCCTTCATCGTGAACTCGCGTCCGCGCATCAAGCCGAAGCGGGGCCGGCGCTCGTCGCGGAACTTGGTCTGGATATGATAGAAGTTCAGTGGCAACTGACGATACGACTTGATTTCGGTGCGCACCACGTCGGTGATGACTTCTTCCGAGGTCGGCTGGATCGCATATTCGCGGCCATGGCGGTCCTTGACGCGCATCAGTTCGGGGCCCATCTTGTCCCAGCGGCCGGTCTCTTGCCACAGTTCGGCCGGCTGTACCAGCGGCATCAACAGTTCGATCGCTTGTGCTGCATTCATTTCCTCGCGCACGATCGCTTCGACCTTGCGGATCACGCGCAAGCCCATCGGCATATAAGTGTAGATGCCGGAGCCCAGGCGCTTGATCAGCCCGGCCCGCATCATCAATTGATGGCTGACAATTTCTGCATCGGAAGGCGCTTCTTTGAGCGTGGAAATAAAAAATCGGGAGGCGCGCATAACGGTGAATTCTTTTTAAAAAGAGAGGGTTATAATCAGACTAATTTTAAAGGATTAGCTGGCTGATGCGACCATACTTTATGCAAATGCCTTCAATTGATGACATTGCGGCGCTTTTCGCAGTCCGAAAATGCAGCTTGAGCGTGCAATTGTAGGTAAAAATGTAAGGAGGTCGCCCTGCCGCAGAAAGGTTGAGGTGCAACATGCTCGACCGTGAAGGGTTTCGGCCCAACGTCGGCATCATCCTGCTGAACGCCCAGAACGAGGTGTGGTGGGGCAAGCGGGTGCGCGAGCACTCATGGCAATTTCCGCAAGGCGGCATCAAATACGGGGAGACACCGGAACAAGCGATGTTCCGGGAACTGGAAGAAGAAATCGGATTGCGGCAGGAGCACGTGAAGATCGTCGGACGCACCCGCGACTGGTTGCGCTACGAAGTTCCCGATCATTTCATCAAGCGTGAAATTCGCGGCCATTACCGCGGGCAAAAGCAGATTTGGTTCCTGCTGCGCATGTGCGCGCGCGACAACGATGTCAATCTGCGCCTGACCGACCATCCGGAATTCGATGCATGGCGCTGGCATGAATACTGGGTGCCGCTCAATGTCGTCATCGAATTCAAGCGCGATGTCTACCAGCGCGCGCTGCAGGAATTGTCGCGCTTCCTGACCTGGCCGGCGCATGGCGGCGCACCGCGCCAGGCGACGCGCTATCTGCGCCAACCGCACACGCAACGCCCGCAAGAGGCCGCTTGCGTGCCAGCAGCCATCGCTGCGCCGCCATCGACGCCAGAAAAAAAGTGATCAGGAGCGGGCCCGGCCCGCTCCTCCCATTTGGGCCCGGCACATCGCCCGCGCGACAACGGTACAATGGCTGCTCTGCCCTCCTAGACGAATAGCTACCGACGATGTTCAACCCCTCCTCCGACGATGTACGCCGTTTTTTTTGCGAAATTTATCGCAAGCACCGCGCCAGCGAACTGCTCACTCCGCTCGAAGCGATTGCGCTCGACTGGATCGTCCAGCACCCGGAATATGAAAACGCCTTCGCCGATGTCGAGGCGGCCCTGGCGCGCGACTATTCGGTCGAAGGTGGCCAGGCCAATCCTTTCCTGCACCTGTCCATGCACCTGACGATCGCAGAACAAGTGTCGATCGACCAGCCAACCGGGATCCGCGCCGCGTGCCTGGCCTTGAGCCAGCGCAAGGGTTCCGAACACGATGCGCATCACCAGATCATGGAATGCCTGGGCCAGATGATCTGGAATGCCCAGCGCGCCGGCCTGCCACCGGACGGTGCCAGCTACGTCGAATGCGTGCGCAAGCGCTGAGCATGACGTTAATGGCGACGTAAAAAAGCCACGACTAGCGTGGCTTTTTTACAACGATGATGCCCGTTTTCTAGCGACGGACCATCAGCGTGCCCGGCAAACTGTGCAGATAAGCGGCCAGATCCTTCATGTCCTGGCTGCTCAACGGCTTGACCACGCCGCCCATGATCGGATTGTTGCGACCGTTGGCGCCATCGCCGCGCTTGTAAGCGACCAATGCGTGTTCCAGGTAATCCTTGTGCTGCCCAGCCAGTTTCGGATAGCTAGGGTCGATCGGCGAGCCGAGATCCTTGCCATGGCATGCGGCGCAGCTGTACTTTTCAGACAGCGCCTTGCCGGCGTCGATATTGCCGGCAGCAGCGCCGAACGAGACTGCAGAAAAGAGCAGGGAGACGATCATTTTTTTCATTTTGCTAGCCCTTATTTCTGCACTGTAGTCTGTTGCGAATAGTAAGCCGCCACGTCAGCCATATCCTGATCTGTCAGACTGCCCGCAATGCCCTTCATTGAAGGATGCTTGCGATCGCCTTTTTGATAAGCTTTCAACGCATTTTCAATATATTTGGCCGACTGTCCGCCGATCATCGGCACCGGAAACACTTCCGGGAATGTCGCCTTGTATCCGGGAATGCCGTGGCACCCGATACACATTTCAACCTTGGCGGAAGCGGCTTGGGCGTTTCCAACGATGTCCGCGGCCATGGCGGCTTGAGCCGTGCCGGCGAGCACGAGAAGTGCAAAGAGTTTTTTCATGTTAGCAAGGGCAGTCAATGGTAATCGGATGCAGCGCGGGCAAATGAATGTCGGTTATGCATGGTCAGCCAGCGATTTTAACTCAAGACGTTCCCGCAAGTCCACTTTGAATCTTGCCCTGGCAAAAGCCCGGCGCGCGCCGGGCCTGGCAGCCGTTGTTCAATCTGTCATATACTCGACGTCATTTCACGCATCATTTCAGATCGGATATCCGCGCATGCAAACACGTGATGACAACAGCGGCGCCGCACGCCGCTTCCAGGGTTCCGACAGCTATGTCGCGACCGCCGACCTGAAGCTGGCCGTCAATGCGGCGCTGACGCTGCAACGACCGCTGCTGATCAAGGGCGAACCGGGCACCGGCAAGACCATGCTGGCCGAAGAAGTGGCGGCGGCGTTGAACATGCCGTTGATGCAGTGGCACATCAAGTCGACCACCAAGGCGCAGCAGGGCTTGTACGAATACGATGCCGTCTCGCGCCTGCGCGATTCGCAACTGGGTGACGAGCGCGTGCGCCAGATCGACAATTACATCGTCAAGGGTGTGCTGTGGCAAGCGTTCACTGCGCCCGAACCGGTGGTGCTCTTGATCGATGAAATCGACAAGGCCGACATCGAATTCCCGAACGACTTGCTGCGCGAACTGGACCGGATGGAATTCTATGTCTACGAGACGCGCCAGATGGTCGTGGCGACGCACCGGCCATTGGTGATCATCACCTCCAACAATGAAAAGGAATTGCCGGACGCCTTCCTGCGGCGCTGCTTTTTCCATTACATTCAGTTCCCCGACCGCGACACGATGCAACAGATCGTCAACGTGCATTACCCGAACCTGAAGCAGGAATTGCTGGCGCAGGCATTGAACACATTTTACGCCGTGCGCGACGTGGCCGGCTTGAAGAAGAAACCGTCGACCTCGGAATTTCTGGACTGGCTCAAGCTGTTGCTGGCCGAGGATATTCCGGCGCAAGCGCTGGCTGGTGCGAAGACTGGCGTGCCGCCGCTGCACGGGGCGCTGCTCAAGAACGAACAGGACGTGCATCTGTTCGAGCGCCTCGCCTTCATGTCGCGCACCAACCGCTGAGGGCACACTGTCATGATCACACTCAATCCGATCACGCTGGAACTGCAGGACGTGCGACTGGTGCCTTTGGCGATGCACCATGCCGCCGGACTGCGCGCAGCGGTGCAAGATGGCGAACTCTGGAAGTTGCGCGTCACATCGGCGCCCGAACCGGATCAAGTCGAATCTTACATAGCGCAAGCGAGCGCCGGACGATTTGCCTTTGCCGTGCTGGACGCTGCCAGCGATCAAGTGATCGGCAGCACCAGCTATCACGATATCGTGCCGGCGCTGGACCGACTCGAGATCGGCTATACCTGGTATGCGCAGAGCCGCCAGCGCAGCCACGTGAACACGTGCTGCAAGCTGATGCTGCTGCGCCATGCGTTCGAGACGCTGGGCTGCGCCGTGGTCGGCTTTCGCACCGACAATTTCAACTTCGCATCGCAAAATGCGATCGCGCGCCTGGGCGCCAGACTCGACGGCGTGATCCGCCACCATGCGCTGCGGCGCGATAATACCGTGCGCGACACTTTTCTCTACAGCATCACGCGCGGCGAGTGGCCTGAAATCGAGGCCCAGTTGCGCTATCGGCTGCAGCGGGGCTAGCATGCTGATCGATTTTTTCTTCACCTTGAGAGGTGCCAAGATACCGGTCTCGATCAAGGAATTGCTGACGCTGCTCGAAGCGCTGCAAAGCAACCTGATCTCGCCCAGCATGGACGATTTCTATTATCTGGCGCGCCTGACCCTGGTCAAGGATGAAGCCAACTACGACAAGTTCGACCGCGCCTTCGGCCAGTATTTCAAGGGCATCAACGCCGCCTTCGACAGCCATGCCGCGATCCCGCTCGACTGGCTCATTGCGCGGATGAAGCGTGAATTGACCGATGAACAAAAGACGCAACTGGAAAAATTCGGCTACGACAAGCTGATGGACAGGCTCAATGAATTGCTGAAGGAA
The DNA here is from genome assembly GCA_947446335.1 of Oxalobacteraceae bacterium. GTDB lineage: Bacteria > Pseudomonadota > Gammaproteobacteria > Burkholderiales > Burkholderiaceae_D > Janthinobacterium. The sequence goes on from CANFGA010000281.1 coordinate 4,688, forward strand.
CAAAAGGAACGCCACGAGGGCGGCAGCAAATGGATAGGCAGCGGCGGCACCTCGCCGTTCGGCAATGGCGGCACCAATCCGGAAGGAATACGCATTGGCGGCGCCGGCGGCAACCGCACAGCGGTCAAGGTCTGGGATGCGCGCGTCTACAAGGATTACGACCTTGAACGCGAACTGGGCACGCGCAACCTGAAGGTCGCGCTGCGGCGCTTGCGCAAGTTCGCGCGCGAAGGACAGGACACCGAACTGGCGCTGGACGCGACGATCCGGGCCACCGCCAACAATGCCGGCTACCTCGACATCAAGATGCAGCCCGAACGC
>CANFGA010000282.1 GCA_947446335.1 Oxalobacteraceae bacterium
CCGCGATCACGTGCATCAGCGGTCCGCCCTGGATACCGGGGAAGATCGCCGAATTGATCGCTTTTTCGTGCTCGGCCTTCATCAAGATGATGCCACCGCGCGGGCCGCGCAGCGACTTGTGCGTGGTCGACGTCACGAAGTCGGCATGTGGCACCGGGTTCGGGTACAGGCCGGCTGCGATCAGGCCGGAATAATGCGCCATGTCGACCAGAAAATACGCGCCGACATCCTTGGCCACTTTGGCGAAGCGTTCGAAATCAATTTTCAACGCGAAAGCGGATGCGCCGGCGATGATCAGCTTCGGTTTGCGCTCGTGCGCGAGGCGCTCCATCGCCTCGTAGTCGATGTCTTCATCGGCCGTCAAGCCGTAGGAGACGACATCGAACCACTTGCCCGACATGTTCAGCGGCATGCCGTGGGTCAGGTGACCGCCTTCGGCCAGCGACATGCCCATGATCAAGTCGCCAGGTTTCAGCATCGCAAAGAACACGGCCTGGTTCGCTTGCGAACCGGAATTCGGTTGCACGTTCGCGCATTCGGCGCCATACAACTGCTTGACCCGGTCGATCGCGAGTTGCTCGGCGATATCGACATATTCACAACCGCCGTAATAACGCTTGCCAGGGTAACCTTCGGCATACTTGTTGGTCAGTTGCGAGCCTTGCGCCTGCATCACCGCCGGCGATGTATAGTTTTCGGACGCGATCAGCTCGATATGGTCGTGCTGACGGGTGTTTTCCTTTTGAATGACGTCCCACAATTCCGGGTCGACGTTGGCAAGGGTGTGGTTTTTTGAGAACATGGATATTCCAATCGATAGATTGACGTGCACTGGCAGTATGGATCGAATGAGGGGAGCCGGACACGACAAAGGCAGCCTCTTCGCACAATTCCATCAATGGGCTGCCCAGGCGAACGGCTGATGAAATCTCACGTTCCCCGGTGGATGCCCACCTTTCGCTGGCAGATCGAATCGCCGCAATCTTCGGTGCGAGGACAATCATGCCAGCTTTTCGCCAGTCACGTGAGACGTAATGGAAGCCAAATTGTAAGTTAAGTGCTTGATTTGAGCAAGGAATCGACCATTTGAAGCGCCCCGTTGCGCACACTGGCAAACTGTTGCAAGGCGGCGCGCTGATCCGGGTCACCATTTCGGCTACACTTCCCGCACTCGAACTGCACTTTTCATCCAACGACAAGGAATATCATGATCGTCTTTATCACGGGCGCGACCGCCGGTTTCGGCGCTGCGATGGCGCGCACTTTTGTCCAGCATGGCCATCAAGTCATCATCAGCGGACGCCGCGCAGACCGGCTGCAAGATCTCACCGATGAGCTCGGCCAGGCCGCGCTGCCGTTGGTCATCGATGTCAGCGACAAGCAATCGATCCACGCAGCCATCGCCGGCCTGCCCGAAGACTGGCGCGATATCGATGTACTGATCAACAACGCCGGACTTGCGCTGGGCACCACCCCGGCCCATGAAGCGTCGCTCGACGATTGGGAAACCATGATCGCCACCAATTGCACCGGCCTGGTGACGATGACGCGCGCGATCTTGCCCGGCATGGTCGCGCGCGCCAGCGGTCTGGTCATCAATCTGGGCTCGGTGGCGGGACATTATCCCTACCCGGGCGGCAATGTCTATGGCGCCACCAAGGCGTTCGTCGAGCAATTCACGTTGAACTTGCGCGCCGACCTGGTCGGCACCGGCGTGCGCGCCAGCAATCTGGCACCGGGCCTTTGCGGCGGCACCGAGTTTTCGAACGTGCGCTTCAAGGGCGACGATGCGGCAGCGGCCAAGGTCTACGAGGGCACCCAGCCATTGACCGCGCAAGACATCGCCGACACCGCTTACTGGATCGCGACGCTGCCACCGCACGTCAATATCAACAGCATCGAAATGATGCCCACTTGCCAAGGATTTTCCCCGTTTACGATCAAACGCGGCTAGCCTGGACGCGTTATTGCAGCGCCGCCAGCTTGCAACTTGGCTGCCGGCGCGCTCAAGCATTGCGTCGCAAATAAAAAAATCGCGTAAAATGTTGCCTAATCTCATCAACAGCATACCAAGCATGTCCATCGTCTTCACCTGGAAGGTCCGCGTCTACTACGAAGACACCGATGCAGGCGGCATTGTGTATTATGCCAATTATCTGAAATTTTTCGAGCGCGCGCGCACGGAGTGGCTGCGCGCGATAGCCGTCAACCAGCGCGATTTGCTCGAGCAGCACGATGCCATGTTTGTCGTCAAGAGCGCCAGCGCAAACTATCATGCGCCAGCCAGGCTCGATGATGAACTGGAATTGACGCTCGCCATAGAAAAATTGGGGCGCGCCTCGATTGTTTTTATCCAGCAGGCATGGCACGGCGATACCTTGCTCAACACCGCACGGGTCACCGTTGCCTGCGTCGATTCCACGCTGCGCCCGCGCGCACTGCCTCTTGAAGTGGCCGCGCGCATGCGCGCTGCCTGAATGCCAGCAGCCACTTCGCACCAGCCTCACGCAGCGCACTTGCCTGCAGCTCACCATAGACAGAACTGATAGCCCATGAACGCCACACCAGACCTTTCCTTTTTCGCGCTGATCAGCAATGCGCACCTGATCGTCCAATTGATCATGCTGCTGCTGCTGGGCATTTCGGTGACCAGCTGGACCTATATTTTCCGCAAGATGTACGCGGTGCGCGCAGCGCGGCGCCAGACTATCGAATTCGAACGCAGCTTCTGGGCCGGCGGCAACTTGAATGCCTTGCGCGAATCGGCCAGCGGCAATCGCGCCGAGAGCGGCGCCCTGGCGCGCATTTTTGAAGCAGGAATGGGCGAATTCATCAAGGGCAAGGCATCGTATGGCGCGCGCGAAACGCTCGACGTGGGCGCGGTGCTCGATGGTGCGCGGCGCGCAATGCGCGCCGCCTTTCAGCGCGAGATGGATGTGCTGGAAGCGCATCTGGCCTTTCTCGCTTCAGTCGGTTCGGTCTCGCCCTACATCGGCTTGCTCGGTACAGTCTGGGGCATCATGAACGCCTTTCGCGGCCTGGCCAACGTGCAGCAAGCGACACTGGCGGCGGTTGCGCCCGGCATTGCCGAAGCGTTGATCGCGACCGCGATCGGCCTGTTCGCGGCCATTCCTGCCGTGGTCGCCTACAATCGTTTTTCGCACGACATCGACCGCCTTGCGATCCGCTTCGAGAGCTTCGTTGAAGAATTTTCGAACATCTTGCAGCGCCAGTCGCGTTAATTTGGAGTAATGCTGATGTCTTCTTCCTTTTCCAGCAGCATGCGCGGCGGCCGCAGCCGCAAATTCAAGTCCGAAATCAACGTCGTGCCTTACATCGACGTGATGCTGGTACTGTTAATCATCTTCATGGTGATGCCCTCGTCCAACAACCCGAGCGTGGTCAATTTGCCGAGCGCCGAGCGCAGCGCGCAGCCGCCGGACGACTATATTCAGGTTGTCCTGAAACCTGATGGCGCGCTCACGATCGGCGTCAATGGCAAGAATCCGCAAGCGCCGCAAGCGGCCGCTGACCGCATCGAATTGCTGCGCCAGTTGCGCGCGCTGCACACGGCCAACCCGGAGTTTCCAGTGCTCATCGCCGGCGACAAGGAGAGCAAGTACGACGATGTGATTCAATTGATCTCGGAAGCGAAGAAAATCGGCATCAATCGGGTCGGATTGGCCACCAAGTGAAGAGCAGAGCATGAAGTTTGACGACCAGGCGCCCTACCGGGTGCCGCGCGACAAGAGCCGCTGGCGCTCGCTGGGACTCGCTGCAGCCATCCATGCCGCACTCTTTCTGTTCCTGTGGATAGGCGTGCATTGGCAAAGCAGCGAACCGGTCGCGGTCGAAGCAGAAGTGTGGGACATGAAGGTGCAGGCTGCGGCGCCGCCGCCTGCCCCTGCGCCGGAACCGGAACCTGAACCGGAGCCAACGCCGGTGGCGCCGCCGGCGCCGATGCCGGCGCCAGCGGCGCCCGTCATCGAAACGCCGGTTGCGCCAAAAGAGCCCGATATTGCACTCGAGCGGCGCCTGGCCAAGCTGAAAGCGCAAAAGCAAGCCGAACAAGAAGAACGCAAACTCGAACAGGAAAAAGCCGAACTGAAGGCCGAATTGAAGGCCAAGCTGGCGCAAGAAAAAGCCGAAGCCAAGGCCAAGGCCAGCCGCGATGAACAAGCGAAGGCGAAGGCCAAGGACGAAGCCGAGCAAGACAAGCGCGATGAAAAGAAACTGACTGACAAGAAGCTCGAAGACAAGAAACTGGCCGAGAAGAAACTCGAAGACAAGAAGCTCGCTGAAAACAAACTGGCCAAGGCAAAGCAGGCAGCCCAGGATCAGAAGGCGCAAGACAAGGCGCGCGACGCAGAAATGCGCCGCATCACGGGCAGCACCGGATCGGGCAGCAGCGGCAGCACCGGCGCTGCGGCAAAATCGACCTCGCCGGGCCGCGACAGTGGTTACGCCGCTGCCGTGACCAGCAAGATCAAGAGCAATATCGCCTACAGCGGCAGCAGCGCGGTCGGCGGCAATCCGCGCGCTGTGTACAAGATCGAGCAATTGCCGACCGGAGAAATCATTTCCGTCAAGAAGATACAAAGCAGCGGAATCGCTGCCTACGACAGTGCAGTCGAAAATGCCATTGCCAAATCATCACCGCTGCCAAAGAAGAAGGATGGCACGGTGGATAGGGAAATTAACGCAGGATTCAACATGAAGGATTCGCCATGATGCGTACCATGAAACACCGCTTTCTCATCTTTATCGGCCTGCTAGCCACGGCAACGGCTGCGCAAGCGCAGCTGCGGGTCGAAATTTCCGGCGTCGGCAGCAACCAGATTCCGATCGCGATTGCTGCCTTCGTCGATGAAGGGGTGGCTCCCGAGAAAATCTCGGCCGTCATCAAGGCCGATCTGGAACGCAGCGGCGTGTTCAAGGTGATCGATGGCGGCAGCGCCATTTCAGATACCGGTGTCATCGACCATGGCATGTGGAAATCGCGCGG
>CANFGA010000283.1 GCA_947446335.1 Oxalobacteraceae bacterium
ATAATGCGGCGCTGAAGGCGGCGCTGGCCGATCTGGAGCGCTATGCGATGGTGGCCTTCGTGTCGCCGAACGCGATCGACGCCGCCTTGGCGCACATCGCGCACTGGCCCCCAAGCGTGACGCTGGCGGTGCTCGGTGAAGGCAGCCGGATTGCGCTGGCAGCCCATGGCATCACGCCGGAGAATGCCACGATCGTCAGTCCGCGCGATGCAGCCCACAGCGATTCCGAGCATTTGCTCGCCACGCTGGACCTGGAAGCATTGCGCGGGCGCCGCGTGTTGATCGTGCGCGGCGACAGCGGGCGCGAATTGCTGGCCGATGGCTTGCGCGCCGCCGGCATCGAGGTCGTGCCGGTGGCAGCGTACCGACGCTCGGTGCCGGTTCTCACGCCCGAATTGGGCGCGACCTTGCAGCGCCTGCTGGCGCAAGAGCATGACTGGATCGTGACCAGTTCCGAAGCATTGCGCGGCTTGCTGCATCTGCTGGAGCAACTCGATGAGGAAAACGGGGACCGCGGCGCAGTTGGCGGCGCAGTGCATCGTAGTACTGTTGTAACGTTGCAACAACAACATTTGATCGTCCCGCATGCGCGCATTGCACAAACTGCGGCCGAACTGGGCTGTTCCAGGGTCACGCTGACAGGATCAGGGGACGAACTGGTGCTGGCCGCGTTACAATCACCGCCATGAACGAATCGCCTACCCTACCCGAATCAAGCGCCGCTGCCGGTGTCGCCAAGTCCGCCATTCCAGAGGCGTCCAGAACGCAGGCCAAGCCGGCGCTGCTCGATGCCATGCTGCATCCGCTGCCGCTGGCCGTGATCGCGCTGGCGGTGCTGCTGGCCGCGCAGACCTGGAGTTCGCACAAGCAGGTGCGCAATTTGCATGAAGAAGTCGCGCGCCGCCTGCAAGCGGGCGATGTGATCAACGCTGCAACGAATTCCCTGGTGAAATCGGTGCAGGAAGCCAATCAGGCGCTGCAAGTGAAGGTCAGCGTGCTCGAAACTCGCCAGAGCGAGGCGCAAAGCCAGCAACTGGCGCTCGAACAGTTGTATCAGGACTTGTCAAAAAGCCGCGACGAATGGGCCTTGACCGAGATCGAGCAAGTGCTTTCGACCGCGAGCCAGCAATTGCAACTGGCCGGCAATGTCTCCGGTGCCTTGATCGCGCTGCAAAATGCCGATCGCAGCCTGTCGCGTTCGGACAAGCCGCAATTCATCACCATCCGCCGCGCTGTCGCGGGCGATATTGAAAAACTCAAGGCGCTGCCGAGCGTCGATGCCACCGGCATCGCATTGCGCCTCGATGCGGTCGTGGCCCAGATCGACACCTTGCCGATGCTCTCTGACGAGCAACCGGCATTGTCGGCGGCAGCGTCGTCCAGACTGGCACAAGCGGACAGCGGTGCCGGGCAATCCTGGTGGCCCAGGTTGCAATCGATCTGGCAGACATGGAGCAGCGAAATGTGGCTCGATGTGCGTCAGTTGATTCGCATCCGCAGCGTCGACACGCCGGTTGCGCTGATGCTCTCACCCGAACAATCGTATTTCTTGCGTGAAAACCTGAAGCTGCGTCTGTTGAATGCGCGCCTGGCGCTGCTTTCGCGCAACGAGTCGGCCTTCCGCAACGACTTGATCGCCGCACAGGACGCCTTGCTGAAGTATTTCGACACGCGCGCCAAGCCCACCCAGACTGCGCAGACGCTGTTGCGGCAAGTTCAAGGCAGCAATCTCGCCATCGACATGCCAACCTTGTCCGATAGCTTGACCGCTGTGCGCAATTACAAAGCGAAACTTTAAGCCCCATGCGTCTATTTCTCTGGTTACTCGCCATGATGGCTGCCGCCATCGGCATCGCTGTCACGGCGCGCTTCAATCCCGGCAACGTGGTGATGTTTTATCCACCTTACCGTTTTGACCTGTCATTGAATTTTTTCCTGGTGCTGCAGGCGCTGCTGTTTCTGATCTTGTACACGCTGATCCGGGCCGTGCGCAGCACGCTGCAGATGCCGGGCCGGGTCGCGGCCTATCGCTTGAAGAAGCGCGAGCAAGACGGCAACAAGGGTTTACGCGAAGCGTTGAAGGCGCTGTTCGAGGGCCGCTTCGGCCATGCTGAAAAAGCCGCGCTGCGCGCTGCCGATTTGCCCGCCAATGCAGGGCTGGCGGCCTTGATCGGGGCGCGCGCTGCGCACCGCATGCGCCAGGGCGGGCGGCGCGACGCCTGGCTGGCCAAGGTCGCCGACGACACCGCCTTGAAAGCGGCGCGTTTGATGACGATGATCGAGTTGCTGGTCGATGACCATCAACCCGAGGCTGCGCTGGACGCGGTGCGCGAACTGAGCGCGAGCGGCACGCGCCATTTGCACGCGCTGCAATGGTCGCTGAAGGCGCATCAGCAAGCGAAGAACTGGCCCGAGGTGTTGCGCCTGGTGCGTACCCTCGACAAGCGCCACGCTTTGCATCCGGCGCTCTCGTCGCGCCTGCGCGAACTGGCCTATGAAGATTTGCTGTCCGACCGTTCGCACGATGCGGAATCGGTGCTGCGGGTCTGGTCGACGATCCCGTCCATTGATCGGGTGCAACCCTACGTCGCTGCGCGTGCGGCCACGGCACTGAGCGCGCGCGGCTTGCACGACCAAGCCAGGCTGGTGGTGGAAGAGGCGCTGGCGGTGAATTGGGATGAGCGCCTGGTACGCGCCTACCGCAAGGCCGCTGCAGCCCCCGGTTCGGCTGCGTTGCTGGGTCAGATCGAGCATTGCGAAGCATGGAACAAGCAGCGTCCGACCGATGCCGAACTGGCGCTGACGCTGGGTACGCTGTGCCTGAAGCAAAAACTGTGGGGCAAGGCCCAGCGTTATCTGGAGCAATCGTTGTCCGATGCCAGCGAGGCGCCGATGGTCGGTCAGGCCCACTTGCAACTGGCGCAATTGCACGATGCGCTGGCGCAGCCCGAAGAGGCGGCGTTCCACTACCGCTTGTGTGCATTGGCGACCATTTTATGAGCCGCTGGAAGTGCTGTTGATCGATGATTTCACCCTGTTTTTCGCCATAATCTTTCGCTTAACCATCCGTAAAATAAGGAACTGCCATGAGTTTGAACCTAGTGTCATCAGGCCGCGATCTGCCCAACGATTTCAACGTGATCATCGAAATTCCGATGAATGCCGATCCGATCAAGTATGAAGTGGACAAGGAATCGGGCGCGATTTTCGTCGATCGCTTCATGGGCACCGCAATGCACTACCCTTGCAACTATGGCTATGTACCTAACACGCTGTCCGACGATGGCGACCCGGTCGATGTGCTGGTCATCACCCCGTTCCCGCTGTTTCCTGGCGTTGTGGTGCGTTGCCGCCCGATCGGCGTGCTGAAAATGAGCGACGAAGCCGGCGAAGATGCCAAGGTTCTGGCTGTTCCGGTCGACAAGGTCTTGTCGATCTACAGCCACTGGCAAAAGCCGGAAGATCTGAACGAATTGCGTCTGCGCCAGATCCAGCATTTCTTTGAGCATTACAAGGATCTGGAAAAAGGCAAATGGGTCAAGATCGAGGGCTGGTTCGGTCCCGAAGATGCGAAGCAAGAAATCATGAATGGCGTCGCATCGTATCAAAAACAACTTGAAGCCAAGGCTTCTTAAGACTTCTTGATCGACGCCGGGTTCAGCCTTTGAGCATGTGTTGAACCTGCATTGAATCGCAGATGATTGTCAAAACGCATCCCCGCGCTCAAGCGCGGGGATGCGTTTTTTTATTGACGCGCAGCGGCGAGTTGCCATGCCGCGTTTGCCCGACGAGTTTGCATGATCTTGCTCAAGATCGTTGCTGGTGCGTTGTCTGGCAACGGAACTGTCGGCTTTGATGTCAGTCTGATCATTCATATGCTCATTCGGGTACTGCTGCATCGATTGCTGCGATGTCAGGGCGGTGCAAAAAATCACAAGGGAGGCTGGCATGGCTACAGTAAAAATCGACAAGCCGCAGTGGCATCATTATTTTGATCAAGTGTCGAAGACCCTGGTCGGCAAGAGCGCCGAGATTGAGGTCGAGGCGCTCGATATCGGCAGTCAGATCGAGGCCGAATGGGTTCCGCTGCTGGGCGTGGTCTACGATCCGCGCGGCGATATCCTGTCGGTTGCAGTCGATGGTCTCGATCACATGATCCGTCATCCGCAATCGGTGTTCGTCGAAGTGAGCCACAACAATTTGACCAGCATCGAAGTCACCGATGCGGATCAATTTATCCATATCGTCAAGTTGCGCGATCCCTTGCTGCTGGCGTCCTCTGCCGGTTGACTTCGGTGCTTGCTTCGCCGTTCATCCGGTCAACCCGGTTTGAACGGATTGCGTTCGGTGAGTTCATCGATATAGGCTTCGATGCCGCCGTTTTCGCGTTGCAGGAAATGTTCGATTGCATCGGAAAAGGCGGGGTGAGCCAGCCAGTGTGCTGACCATGTTTTTTGCGGCAGAAAGCCGCGCGCCATCTTGTGTTCTCCTTGAGCGCCACCTTCGAAGGTGGCGATTTTTTGCTCTATGCAAAATTCCAGCGGCTGATAATACGCCGTTTCAAAATGCAGGCAGGGCACATGTTCCAGCGCGCCCCAGTAGCGTCCGTACAGCGTGTCTTCGGTATGGATCAACAGCGCAGCGGCGATGCCCACGCCATCGCGCTCGGCAATCACGAGGCGGATGTTGCCGGGCATCGTGCGGCTGATGCGCAAGAAAAAATCAAGATTCAGGTAGGGCGAAGAGCGGTGTTCGGCGTAGGTATTGCCATAGCAGCGATGGAACAGGGTCCAGTCGGCAAGGCTGGCATCGCTGCCTGCGACCTGGCGCAGCGTCACTCCGGCCTCTGCTACCTTGCGTCGTTCGGCGCGGATATTCTTGCGCTTCTTGTGTTCCAGCGTCGCCAGAAATTGGTCGAAGTCGCGATAGCCGGCATTGAGCCAGTGAAACTGTACATTGCTGCGCAGCATGTAACCGGCTTGCTGCAAT
>CANFGA010000284.1 GCA_947446335.1 Oxalobacteraceae bacterium
CGCTGGTATAGAGCAGCGCAGCCACTTGCAGCGCGGACGAGGCGGCGCACGGTTCTGGCGTGCAAGAACGGTTCAGTGGGCCTGCCAGCAAGTCGCGCCAGATCGGGTCTTGCATCGAGTTTTGCACCGAGCTTGACCAGCGCGCTGGCCTAGCGCCCAAGCGCGCGCCATGCAGTGCGCCCGCTGGCGTATAGAGCGCGATTCTGGCTGCGCTGTGCAGCGCGATGGCATCCACTTCGGGTGCCGACAGGCGCGCATTGACATGCACGATCCAGGCATCGATGGCGGCTGCGGCAAAGGTCAGCGCCACTTGTGCTGCACAGTTTTCGCCGACCACCATCAACCGGTCGCCCGGGCGCACGCCTAGTTCGCGCAATGTTTGCGCCGCGGCATCGACGGCGTTCGACAGTTGGGCATAAGTCCAGCGCCCGCTGCCTTCGCACAGCGCCAACGCGTGCGGCGTGCGGGCAGCCCAATGGCGTGGAATGGCGCACAGGCGCTCGGGCAAACCGGCCAGCAGAGCAGGGATGTCGATGGCGGCGATCTGGTTGGTGCTGATGGGGTTCGCGTTCATGCGCTTTCTTGTTCCATGCCGCAAAGCATCTGTTGGCCTGAAGCAAGCACCGGTTGACAGGGCGCTCGAGTGTGGCCCTGGTGGCATGCTCTGTCAATTTTTTTGTGCATCCGCCATGGTCCGATCTGATGAAAGAAGCCGGTCGCAATCGCTGCATGTCTCTTCAAATATGTATTAAATAACCTATTCTTCAATCATTTTGACCATGTTACCCTCAGGAGACAAAAATGCAGTAGCAAGCATTATGTTATTTTTATCCTATTTTGGTTTCCAGGTCCGGCCCGGCCCGGCCCGGCCAGGCCAGGCCAGGTCAGCGCCATCTCCATTTGGCAAATTTTCAGATTGGGCAGCACGATGAAGCAGACAATCATTCCGATCGCATTGCAAGGCAGCAGCCGGCAGCGCAAGCGCGAGGCGCCCAAGGGACGCCAGGTCGAGCCACAAGCGCTGCTGGACGTGCAGGCATTGCTGGCAGATGCGTCAACTGCACCCGATCTGCTGATCGAGCATTTGCACAAGATCCAGGATCGCTACGGCTGCCTGTCGGCGCCGCATCTGGCGGCGCTGGCGCAGCAAATGCGGTTGCCACAAGCCCATGTCTATGAAGTGGCGAGCTTTTATCACCATTTCGATATCGTCAAGGAAGGCGAGGCGGCGCCCGCCGCGCTGACGGTGCGCGTGTGCGATGGCTTGTCGTGCGAAATGGCCGGCGCGCAAGACTTGCTGCAACGCTTGCCGGCGCTCTTGGGCCGGGAGATACGGGTGCTGGCCGCGCCTTGCATCGGTCGCTGCGAGCAAGCTCCGGCGGCGCTGGTCGGGCAGCACGCGGTGCCGCACGCCAGTTGCGCCGCGATTGCCGCCGCAGTCGATGCCAAACAGATCGAGCCGGCGATCGAACCCTATCTCGGTTACTCGGCTTACCAGGCAAGCGGCGGCTACGCGCTGCTGCGCTCTTGCGTCGACGCCGGCCTCGATGCCAGCCTGGATCGCGCCGCTGATCAAGAGTCGGCCATCGACGCCGTCATCAAGACCATGTCCGATTCAGGCTTGCGCGGCTTGGGCGGGGCCGGCTTTCCGGCCGGGCGCAAATGGGACATCGTGCGCAAGGAAAAGGGACCGCGCCTGATGGCGGTCAACATCGACGAGGGCGAGCCGGGCACGTTCAAGGACCGAGTCTACCTCGAGCGCGATCCGCACCGCTTCCTCGAAGGAGTGCTGATCGCCGCGTGGGCGGTCGGCATCGAGACGATCTACATCTATCTGCGCGACGAATACCACGGCTGCCGCGCGATGCTGGAAGCGGAGCTGGCGCTGCTGCGCGCGGCGCCGCCGATTGCGAAGTTGCCGCAGATCATCTTGCGCCGTGGCGCCGGCGCCTACATCTGCGGCGAAGAGTCGGCCATGATCGAATCGATCGAAGGCAAGCGTGGCATGCCGCGCCTACGCCCGCCCTATGTCGCACAGGTGGGCTTGTTCGGCCGGCCGACGCTGGAGCACAATTTTGAAACGCTGTATCTGGTGCGCGAGATCCTGGAAAAAGGCGGCGCCTGGTTCAGCAGCCATGGCTTGAACGGCCGCAAGGGACTGCGCTCGTTTTCGGTCTCGGGCCGCGTCAAGCTGCCGGGCGTGAAACTGGCGCCGGCTGGCATCACGCTCCAGCAACTGGTCGATGATCATTGCGGCGGCATGCAGGACGGTCATCAACTGTATGGCTACTTGCCGGGCGGTGCATCCGGCGGCATCTTGCCAGCAAGCATGAATGCGATCCCGCTCGATTTCGATACCTTGCAACCCTACGGCTGCTTCATCGGATCGGCGGCGGTCGTGGTCTTGTCTGGCAGCGATAGCGCGGTAGCGGCGGCGCGCAACACGATGAAATTTTTCCAGCATGAATCCTGTGGCCAGTGCACGCCGTGCCGGGTTGGCACCGGCAAGGCGCTGGCGCTGATCGAGCAGGATATCTGGGATACCGGTTTGCTGGCCGAACTGTCGCAAGTGATGCGCGACGCCTCCATTTGCGGCCTCGGTCAGGCGGCGCCGAATCCGATCGATTGTGTCGTCAACTACTTTCCCCAGGAGATCGCACGATGAATGCCATCACCCGCAATGGCGCGCTGGCGCTGAGCGTAGCCGCAGCCGGCCCCACGGTCACTTTCGAGCTCAACGGTCGCCCGGTGACGGCGCATGCGCATGAAACCTTGATCGAGATCGCCAGCCGCGAAGGCGTCGAAATTCCCCACCTGTGCTACAAGGCGGGGATGGAAGCGGTCGGCAATTGCCGCTCCTGCATGGTCGAGATCGATGGTGAACGCGTGCTGGCGCCGTCTTGCTGCCGTTATCCGGCTCAGGGCATGAAGGTCGCAAGCGACAGCGCGCGCGCGGTCGCGGCGCAAAAGATGGTGCTCGAATTGCTGCTGTCGGATATGCCTGAAACTGCTTACACGCGCCACAATGAAGTCGACCAGTGGGCCGCGAAGCTCGCGCTGGGCTTGCCGCGCTTTCAAGCGAAGGCGCGCAGCCGCGTGCCGCAGCAAGATGCGTCGCACGTGGCGATCACGGTCAACCTCGACGCCTGCATCCAGTGCACGCGCTGCGTGCGGGCGTGCCGCGACGAACAGGTCAACGATGTGATCGGCCTCGCTTTTCGCGGCGGCGAGGCCAAGATCGTGTTCGACATGGATGATGCGATGGGCAATTCGACCTGCGTCGGCTGCGGCGAGTGCGTGCAGGCATGCCCGACCGGTGCCCTGATGCCGGCGCAAGGGGTGGGCTTGAGCGTGCCGGACCAGAAGGTCGATTCGGTCTGCCCGTATTGCGGCGTCGGCTGCCAGCTGACCTACAATGTCAAGGATAATAAAATTCTGTTTGTCGAAGGGCGCGACGGCCCGGCCAACCATGAGCGATTGTGCGTGAAGGGGCGCTACGGTTTCGATTATGCGCACCACCCGCAGCGCTTGACGGTGCCGTTGATCCGGCGCAGCGACGCACCGGCGAAGAGCAGCGACTTCGCGATGGACCCGACGCGCGTGATGGACGTGTTTCGCGAAGCGAGCTGGGACGAGGCCTTGGCCTTTGCCGGCGGCACGCTGGCGCAGATCCGCGATGAACACGGCGGGCGGGCGCTGGCCGGCTTTGGCTCGGCCAAGGGCAGCAACGAGGAAGCCTATCTGTTTCAGAAACTGGTGCGGGTGGGATTTGGCAGCAACAATGTCGACCATTGCACCCGTTTGTGCCATGCGTCATCGGTGGCCGCCTTGCTCGAAGGAATAGGTTCGGGTGCGGTATCGAACCCGGTCATGGATGTCACGCTGGCCGAGGTCGTCATCATCATCGGCGCCAATCCGACCGTCAACCACCCGGTGGCGGCGACCTGGATCAAGAATGCGCAAAAGGGCGGCACCAGGCTGATCGTGCTGGACCCGCGCCGCTCGCAACTGGCGCGCGCCGCCGACCATTACCTGCAATTCAAGCCCGACACCGATGTCGCGTTGCTGAACGCGATGATGCACGTCATCGTCGAAGAAAACCTGGTCGATGCCAATTTTATCGCCAGCCGCACCACCGGCTATGAAGCGCTGGCGGCGAACGTGGCCGGCTACAGTCCCGAGCTGATGGCGCCCATTTGCGGCATCGATGCAGAGACGATCCGCACCGTGGCGCGCCTGTATGCAACATCGAAGGCATCGATGATCCTGTGGGGGATGGGCATTTCGCAGCATGTGCACGGAACCGACAATGCGCGCTGCCTGATCGCTCTGGCTTTGATGACGGGCCAGATCGGGCGCCCCGGCACCGGTTTGCATCCGCTGCGCGGCCAGAACAATGTGCAAGGCGCCTCCGACGCCGGCCTCATTCCAATGATGTTCCCCGATTATCAGAGCGTTTCCGATCCGCAGGCGCAGGCGCGCTTTGCGGCAGCGTGGAAGCTCGCACCCGGGGTGCTGGACGACCAGCCCGGCTTGACGGTGGTTGAAATCATGCAGGCGATCGATGCCGGCCAGATCCGCGGCATGTACATCATGGGTGAAAATCCGGCGATGTCAGATCCGGATGCGAACCACGCGCGCGCCGCGCTGGCGGCGCTGCAGCATCTGGTGGTGCAGGATATTTTTCTCACTGAAACGGCTTACCTGGCCGACGTGATCTTGCCTGCGTCGAGCTTTGCCGAAAAGACCGGCAGCTTCACCAATACCGACCGCGTGGTCCAGATCGGGCGCCAAGCCTTGCAGCCGCCGGGCCAGGCGAAACAGGACCTGTGGATCATCGAACGGATTGCCGAGCAACTCGGGCTCGACTGGGGCTGCCAGCACGTGTCCGAGGTGTTCGACGAGATGCGGCGCACGATGCCCAGCATCGCCGGCATCAC